>JBAXZI010000076.1:0-7471 GCA_041670385.1 Clostridia bacterium
AATTGTTTATTTTATAAGCATTTTTAGTAAAAGACATATTGCTATCAAAAAGAATAAAACAAAATTCTTTGTAGAATTCATCTTTACAAATTTGATAATTATCAACGAAATCTTCTCTCAAAATGCGATTTATATAATCAATATTCGAATTTTTTTCATTTTCTTCAATAAAAACTACAAAATTAAACTCAATTCTCAAAATTGTCAAATCGCTTATTACCTTAATCATTGTCTTTAATTCTTTAATATTTATTTCATTAAAAACATACCCGATAATCTTTTTGCTATTACAAAACTGAATAAAATTGGCGGTTCTATTGTATTTTATTATATTTTGCAAAGTTTTTTTAGAATATTGCGAATACAACATATCACCCATAATAGATTGTGTAAGTTCATCAATTACAATATTATTGTGACTATTTTGAGCATATAGATACATGTTTTCATCTATAGAATGTACTTTTTCACATACATTTTCATAATTTTCACCAAAAATAAATAACATTTGACATTCATTACTATTATCTTTTAACTCCGCTTCAAAAGCTACACAAGGGCTTAGAATATCGCCTAAATATGGCAAATTACTACTTTCTTTATTATCCTTATATAAATAGTCGGGTTTTTCTACTTTTCCATTTCTTCCTAAAAATATAGCTTTATTAGCTATCCATATAATATTTTTGACCCCTACTAATTTAACAGCCATAACTAAAGGCTTTTTATTTAATTCCCTACTTTTTCTAGTAATATACAAAATTCCATCATCAACAAACGCACTTACAAATAAATCATAAAATGCTGGGTGTGATAAATAATCAATGGTACTACAAAGTGTAATAGGCATATAAAAATATACCTTTTTTGTTATTTGATTATTTGTCTTCAATCTATACACAACACCAGAAAGTGATGGTAATAATGCAATATCAAGTGACAATTTTTTTGCTTGATTTTCATATAAAACACTACGATTTGAATAGCAATAATTATAATCATTTTTTTCAGTTTTAAGCGGTAAATAGGTAGGTGAATATATTTCATTTTTATTGTTTTTTACATAAAAATATCCACTAGATGATTCCTCAAAAATGGGCACAAATTTATTAATAATCGCATTATCATATTTAATAAAAGTATTCCCAATTAGGTTCGTAAATAGAGATATTTTGCCATCACTTAACGCCATAGTGTCGTTTGAGTATTCTATTTTATCTATATTCTTGTAATACTTATAGTCACTATTTATTATATTTGGCGTGTTTTTACTTGTTTGAGGCATAAAACGAACAGTTGAGGAGATTTCATTATAAATTTGACAAGCACCTTCCACATTTGGTGCAAAATTAAACAAATCTTTTAGATAGTTTTGCCCTAAATTATTGCAAATTGCACAAATTATCATACCTTGATGATGACTCATATATGAGTAAATAATAGAATTATTTCTAGTATCATAACTTTCAAAAAAACCGTATTCATCTAGCATATTTGACCATTCTAAATGTCTAAAATTTTGTACTACTTTTTCATCTAAATAGCCCAAAGCTAATGCGGAAGAATACGGTGATATTACCCCCCTATTCTCTTCATTTTTTAATGATAGACCTTTCAAACCAAACGCATAATATTGATAATTTTGATTGCTATCTAATTTTGCATATCCACTTTCACTGACACCCCATAGATTAAGAAATAAATTTTTTGATTGATATTTAACCACATTTTTATTTGTTTTTTCAATACCCGAATATTTAGGCAAATTTATAAACAATTGTGGCATTAGGTATTCAAAAGCCGTTCCACTCCAAGACATCATTGTATTACCATAAAGAGAACTATAATCTCTTTTTAATGAATATAAATGTTCAGATTGACCATATAATGCAACAAAAATTGTAGATAGTAATCTTGATTCTGAATTTAATAAATCATAATGTGATACAAATTTATCACCATCATAGCCAATATAAAACAATTTTTTTGAAGCATCGTACAATTTATTGATTTGTGTATTATTTATTAATATTTGCGTTGTTAATTCCCCAACATAATTTTTCTTTTGATGAAAAAAAGCTCTAGTTACAAGTAAAGCACATAGAAAGTTACCACTATCAACACTGGATACAAATTTACTAATTGGTTCTTTTTTCTCAATATCATACCAATTATATAAATTACCGTACCATTTAGGCAATTTTTTTATACTTTTTAATATTTTAATTAAATTTTCTACGCAATCATCTTGCGATATTATCCCCAACTTTTCAGCAGAAATTTCAGCAAGTAGGGCAAAACCTATATTCGTTGGAGAAGTCTTATTCGCATCACCTTTATACGGTCTAATTTGCAAATTGTCAGCAACCATACCATCATAGATATGCATATACTCAAAATATTTATATGTTTTTTTGGCAATTGATAACAAATACTCTTTATCTTTATTATTTAATTCTTTCTTTTTTTGTGGTTGTGACAAAATATACAAATACACACACGCAATAAAAGAACAAATCACATAAGCACCTAAATATATACCTATATTTGAGTATAGTAAGCTAAAAATTGTCAATAACGCCCCAATAACAATGCTTGGACAAAATAAGGCGCAATATTTTACAAATGTGTTTTTGCCACTTTGAATATGAAAAAATGGCTTCCATACAAGCAAATTCTTTCCTTTTATCATATTATATAAAGTTTTTATTATAATTCCTAGATTATTTACACAATCAAAAAGCGACATAAAAATATTGAGTAATAATCTTCGCAAACATCTTAATAAATCAGCTAAAATGTGCCTAATTCTTACATTATTGCCAATTTGTCGAACAATTGACACTATATCCAATAGGTATGGCAAAACAAACATACTTCCTAATGTGATAAGTAATGTTTTATTTTGCAATAATACACCTAAAACTGCTGTAATAACTATTAAAATTGGCAAAGTTAGATTTATGATATTGCTTACCATTAAAAATTTATTTAGCGGGTCTATTTTTGTATTTATTTTTTCATCTTTATTGTTTTTCCAATTGCCACTAATAAATGGTAAAAGCTGAATATCCCCCTTTTTCCAACGACTTTGCCTATCATTTTCAGCTAAAAAACTATTAGGGGCATCTTCAAAAATTACATTGGCAACACCACAGTCCAAAATACTACCTTCCAATATATCGTGCGATAATATTTTATTATCTGGAAAAATACCTTCTAATTTATTATAAAAACTACTTAATTTATAAATTCCTTTACCGCAAAAAATTCCGATTCCATATCTTTTGTAAAAAAATGGAGCATAATTGGGATAAAGTTCTATTCCTCCCTCTTTATAAAATATTTTTGAATACGCATTATTTATGGAAAATAAATTATATCTGTTAATTGTCGATAAAATATCGTATTTTGAGTCATTATATGGATGCAAAAACATATTTACCATTTGCGATATTCCATCGGGCATAATCATACTGTCGGCATCCATACACACTACAAATTTGGGAGTTATTAGTTCCTCTTTGTTTTGAATGTACCAAAATTCATCATAATTCTTTGTTATAAGCATTTTATTAAGGCTCATAATTGCACCTCTTTTACGCTCATATCCCTGATATTTATCCCCTACTTTTACTCGATTTCTAATAAAAATATTAATTTCTTCAATAAAAATGTATTTTCTTAAATAATCGGATACCTCTTTATCAAAAGCGTCTGTTTTTGAATTCGATTTTTTTAGGTCCAATAAAAGAGCAACTTTTATATTGTCATCTTTCGCATTTGATTTGACTATCATTGCGTGTCTAATACTTTTACTTAATTGGTCTAAATTGTCGATATATTCGCAAATTACCACCATTGTTTGTGCATCACTAGGCACACTACTATAATTATAACTTAGTACTATCTTATCTTTTTTATTAAATGCCATCAAAAAATCAATTAATTTTATTCTAAACATTATTATTGGAATACTAAAAAGTAATGCATAAAATCCAATAAAATAAAACAATATTATAGTCGAAATAACGGTTAATGATAAAATACTAGCAATATATAAACGCTGTTTAGTATAATTTTTTTCTTTATTTATTTGCACGATTTTACCGTATTTTACATAAAATATTAATATTTTTCTATAGTCATAGAATATTTGCGATATATCCATATTATTTTCTATAGCTAATTCCTTAGCCTTTTGAGCAATATATCCTTCATTAATATTAAGTTTTTTGCTAATTTGTTCAATAATTTTACAATAAGCAAATAATGTATTATCAGACAACAATTTATAATTAGGCGTAGTTTTGAACACATTATTAGGTGCAATATATTCAAGTCCAACCTTACAGGGTATAAATTCTTCAATTCTTTGCAAACTTCCGAATAAATCTTGTGCCATTTTTGCATTATCAAATATAGTTTGATTATGTCCTAAACACACTCGCTCAAAAGTAATCCCCAATTTTTTTAAGTAATCACATTGTTGCATATCTAAATCCGCTAGTGTAAATAAATAATAGCAATACGAATCATATTTTAATAAATTTCTATCAATTTTCTTCTTTTTTGCTTTCTTTTTGCAGTCTTCTTGAAACATTAATCTATTAGAAAGTATATATATTTGTTCTAATATTGCAAAATTTAATGCAAAATTAATGTTACTTATTTCCGCATAATTAAGTGATATATGTTCTTTTATATTATCAAAAACCTTGCGCACTCGCTCTATTGATAATGTAGATAATGAATTTCCAACTATGTGTCTTGTAAGTATAATAAGCCGTGGAATACCCTCACAATGAGGCAAACCAGATAAATCATTTTTTTGCGAAAAAATACCACGAAAAGCTAAATAGTAGTTTTCAAAAAACCACCTTTCAGCCTCGTTCAGCACCATATTATTAGCGTTCTTTTTTGCTAACATTTTATTGCATTTACTAATTCTTGAATAAAGACCATTAGTAGTTACTCCACGACCATTTGTGGTGATCCTTAGAGTTTTTACTAATTTTATAGAAGTCTTAATTATACTTTCCTCACTCATAGCCACCATATTATATTGGGTATGATTTTGCTTAGTAATAATAAATGAATATGCAATAAAAAGTATCAATAATAAACCTGATATTATAATAATTATTTCCATATATTCCCTCAAGGCTTAGTATTGTCACTTTAATTTAGCTATATACTTGTCAAATTCAATAAATCGTGGTAATATATCTTGCAAGCTAGCCAGACGACCGCATTCAATTTATTGACTGAGGAAAGTCCGGGCATCATAGAGCATAGGTGACGGGTAACGCCCGCTGAAGGTGACTTTAAGGATAGTGCAACAGAAAATAACCGCAAAATATTTTATTTTGTAAGGATGAAAAGGTGCGGTAAGAGCGCACCAGCATTTTGGAGACAAAATTGGCTGTGTAAACCCCACTTGATGCAAGAGATAGGACAGTATAGGTTGCTCGCCTTGTCCTAGAAGTATCGCTTGAGCATATTGGCAACAATATGCCTAGATAGATGGTCGTCCAATACAGAACTCGGCTTATAGACTAGCTTGTACATTAAAAAAACCACCTATAATTGGTGGTTTTTTTATACAATTTTTTAATCTATCATTTAATTTTTTTCTTCGGCAATGGCGTAATATTTTCCAACTTACCAATTACCTTTTCACATAATTCTATGTCATCAATATCTAAAATATAATGTTCTTTTGCCCCGCCATAAGGAAAACCCTTCTCTGCATTTTGCAAATAATCTTTAATACTATCCAAAATTTTTACATAAACAGTATTGTCACAAACAAGCAGTATTGGTTTTTCATTTATATAAACCATATACTCACCAAACATTTTTTTATAACGAACATTATCAAAATACCTTATTTGTTCGCATACATATTCTACATATTCAACTGTAGTAGCCACATATTTCTCCTTAGCATATTTTATTAGTTTTATTATAGATTATTATTTTAGAATAATCAATAAAAATAATTTAATATATTAAAGCAATTCCATATTATTAGTTGTATAGCATTTTTTCATTTTATTCAAGGCTTTTTTCTCAATTCTAGATATATATGACCTTGAAATTTGCAACATATCTGCTACTTTTTGTTGGGTTAGCGGGTCTTGTCCGTTTAGTCCATAACGCAAAGTGATTATTTTTTTCTCTCTATCTGTAAGTGATTTATTTAATAATTTTTTTACTGCTATTTTTAAGAATTCTTCTTCAGACTTCTTATACACGCTATCTTCCTCTACACTTAAAGAGTCAATGAGTTTCATTTCATTGCCTTCTTTGTCACTACCTATTGTATCATATATAGAAATATCCTGCGAATGCCTTTTATAAACCCTCATTGCCATTAAAATTTCGTTTTCTATACATCTTGAAGCGTATGTAGCAAGTTGAGAACCTTTGCTCGGATTGTAAGTATTTATAGCTTTCATAAGTCCATAAGAACCAATACTGATTAAATCAGCATTATCTGGATAATTTGAATATTTTTTTGCAATAAAAACCACCAAACGCAAATTGTGTTTGATTAATATATTGCGAACCTCAATATCCCCCGTTTTTTGGAATTTATCTATATACTCCTTTTCTTTTTCTGGAGTTAATGGATGCGGGAATGTATTGCCATTGTCTAATCTTGATGTAAATATCATCAGATTACTTATTAACGCAAAAAATCCTTCTAAAATCATATATTAAATCCTTATCTATTAAGTTAATATATGTTTATAAAGTAAATATATTGTCAAATTTTGTAAAATTGTTCAATAAATTTTGTACCGTCAAGTGAAATTGTAATTTCATTAAGATACTTCAAAAGCGGATTTGAAAAATTTGTTTTGAATTTGTATGCCATTAGCATTTGATTATGTTTCTTATAAGCTCTATTTATGACCTGTAAGCCGTATTTGCTATCCCCTATTAGCGGACGCCCGATGCTTGCTAAATGTGCCCTTATTTGATGAGTTTTGCCATTTGTTAATTCTACTTCTATAAAAGTCATTTCATCTAATTGTTTAATAACATTTACTTGCGTAGTTATTTCTTGAGAATTAGGCGTTTTTTGATTACTAACAGTTACTTTGCCCTTTTCAGCATTTTTTACTAAATAACCAATTAGTGTAACTGAATCAGTAATTTTGCCACTTACACACGCTAAATAATATTTGGTTATTTCGTGTTTTACAAAGCTTTCTCTTATTATGTCGGCAATAGCCTGTGATTTTGCAAATAATATTAGACCCGTTGTATTTGTATCGAGTCTATGACATACTACATAATTTCTATTAATATTTTTATATATTTTTTCAGCAAAAGAATCTTCGCCTACACTAGGAATTTTTGCAGGTTTGTAATATACAATAATATTATCATCTTCATAAATTATAGTTGGTTCAAATGAAAACGGTTTTATATACAACTTAATTTCATCATTTTGTGA
>JBAXZI010000077.1:0-7266 GCA_041670385.1 Clostridia bacterium
AATTGATCTTTTGAGATACCTATACCTTTATAAAATTTAACAATATTTTTTAGTGGTAGATGTAACCAACTTGATATATCCTTGGGGAATCTCAAATTGGGAACATTGACACCTTTTATGCATTTAGCATTATCATTAAGGATTGTTTTATTTAAAATGTTTTCTTCGTGATTTTCCATTATCAACTCTCCTTAATTATTCCCAACTCTTTTAGATAAACCTCAATTTGCTTATCTAATTCCGCTCTTTCTAATTCTAATTTTTTAATGTCTGACATTACTGCTTGGATATCAATTTCTTCCTCTTCTTGAAATGTATTTACATATCTAGGAATATTTAAGTTAAACTCGTTAGTTTTTAATTCTTCCAAATTTGCTATGTGTGAGTATTTTTCAATTTCAACCTTTTTTGAATAAGCATTAATTATTTTATTAATATCCTCATCTCTTAAAAGATTTTGATTTTTACCTTTTTCAAAATCTTTGCTTGCATCAATAAAATATACATTTCTATTTTCTTTATCTTTTTTAAATATACAAATACACGCTGGGATACTCGTTCCATAAAAGAGGTTAGAAGGTAATCCGATAATGGTATCTAAATAATTTCTAGTTTCAACTAAATATTTTCTTATTTCACCCTCTGCACCCCCACGGAATAGAGGCCCATGAGGTAAAACAACAGCCATTCTTCCTGTCGCACTTAAACTGTTTATCATATGTTCCACAAAAGCATAATCGGCATAAGATTTTGGGGCTAATTTACCAGCACCTGAAAATCGTTCATCTTTTTCCATTGTTGAATTAGGTTCCCATTTTGCACTAAAAGGTGGATTTGCAACAACAATATCCATTTTGCCATATTCTTTTTGATCATCACTTGGGGTTTTTAAAGTATCGCCTTGATGAATGGTGAATTTATTAAAATTAACATTATGAACTAGCATATTCATTCTTGCCAAGTTAGAAGTCGTAGTATTTAATTCTTGTCCATAAATATGAATAAATTTACCATTTTTGTCTTTTAATCGTTCAATAACTTGAATTAATAATGAGCCAGAGCCACAAGTAGGGTCACTTATATATTTAACATCAGATAAATCATTTGTAACTACTAAACTAAGTAATTTTGATACCTGTTGAGGTGTATAAAATTCACCAGCCTTTTTACCCGCACTAGCAGCAAATTGACCGATTAAATATTCATAAGCATCTCCAAGCAGATCAATTTTACTATCTAAAAAATTAAAGTTTATTTCATCAATTGCTTTTATTAGTTTGGAAATTAATTCGCCCTTTTCCTTATAGGTTTTTCCAAGTTTATCTGATGACAAATTAACATCACTAAATAAATTTGATAACTGATCTTCACTAGGTTGTCCTTTTGTTGAATCTGCATAATTTTTGAAAGCATTAGACAAATCTTCAAGTTCAAAATTACCTGATAATATTTTGTTTACCAAACTATTAAATAAATACTTAGGTTCAATAAAATATCCCAAACCCAAATTTATGATTGCAACATTTTTACATTGTCGTTCATCTTTTTTGAACATATCTGTAAGAGAAATATGCAATCTATTTTGAAACTCATATTCTTCATGCTCACAAATGTATCTATAAAATATAAGACCTAAAATATAGTCTTTGAATTCATTTGCGTCCATATTCCCTCTTAGAGAATTGGCCATCCTCCATAATTTAGTATGTAATTCTTTTTTCTGTTGTTGTCCCTGTCCAAGGTTATCCATTTTTTCTCCTTAATAAACTGTAATTTCATCAAACTTATCAAAAAAGCCCTTTATTTCAGAAGGTAGTTTATCTAGTATTTTTAATCGATCATCTATAGTTAGTTCATTATTTTTTCCAAGTAAGTTTGTTACATCTAAATTCAATTCCACATCATCTTGGAAAAATGAGTAGTTCTCTACTAATTCTTTTAATTTTTCTATATTAACATTAAATTTTTTACTAATCCTTGCTAATTCCTTGTCTTTTTCGTTATTTATGTAATCCTCATACGCCTTTACTGGATCATTATAAAGTCCCTCAATATTTTCATTCATAAATGAATTAACGAACCTTTCAAGCAACTCTCTTTTTGATTTATCATTAATTTCTAATAATAGCCTATGAATTTTAGTTTTTACTTTATTTTTATTGTTTTTTAAATTCTCTTGCTGATATTTTAAAAGTAATTCAACTAAATAGTCAAAATTCACCTTTGTTCTTCCTAGTAAACTAATTTCAAAATCTATATCATTTAATATTGATTCTTTCGTTACATTAGGCTTTAATTCATTATAAATGTCTTTGTAAAGCCCTTGCATTTCATAATAAGTTTTTAGATCCATTTCTGTTTTATTTATATCAAATTCTATATAGTTATTAATTTTATTAAAAACATGCATCAATTCTCTGAATGCATTAATAAAATTTAATTTATCTTTTTCTGATTTTGAATTTGCAAATTTTCTTTGTTCTTTACATAATTTGAAGGAATTATTTAATTTTTCTATTAAATTTTCCAATGGTTCTAATGTTACATCATTGTAAACATCTTCATCATTGTTAAAATGTGCTAATGCTTGGTCCATAACCTTTCTTGAAGTTTGATAACAAATGATATTTCCACAAATTTTAGATTCATCATAAGTCCTGATAGTTCTTGAAATTGCTTGAATTAATCCATGCATTTTCATTGCTTTGTCAAGATACAAGGTATTACATCTTTTAAAATCCATACCTGTCAAACATTTATCAACGACTATTAATAAATCAATATTTTTATTTCTAAAATTATTAATAACATCTCTCTCGTACTGTAAATAGGTGGTAAGCGAAAAATTAGAATTGTTCTCAGGTCTTTTATTATATTCATTGATAATTTCCGCCATTTTGTTTTTTGCTATTTCTAAATTATCCCCTTCCTTACTTTCCTCATTAGGGTCATAAGAATATATGGTTGCAATTTTAATATTTTCTTTATTATTTAATAATAAATCATAATATTGATTTAATAAATGGATAGACTCACAAGCAAAAATGGCATTATATTTTTTTCCACAGGTCTTTTGATCAAAATATTGAATTATATTTTCTGCTACTAATTGGCATCTTCTTATATTATTAAGTGCTTCTGTATAATTAATTGTTTGGACTTCTTTATCTAAAAAATATGTTTCATTTTTTTGCTTTACTGTTTTCACATAATCAATGCAAAGAGGTAATACATTTTTATCCCCGATAGCCTCTTTTAAAGTATATGTATGAACAGGTTTACCAAAGTATAATGAAGTCAATTTTGCATTTTGAGTTATCTCATCTTCTTCGGTAAAAATAGGAGTGCCAGTAAACCCATAATATAAAGCATTGCTGAAATAATTTTGGATAACTTTTCGCATATCGCCTGCCTGCGACCGGTGACACTCGTCAAACATAAAAACCATCTTTTTATTTTTATATTCTTTAAGTTCATCAATCCTCTTACCTTTAAGAGCATTGGACATTTTGTTGATTGTGGAAATTATTAATTTTTTATTACTTTTTATATCATCAATCAGAGTGTCCGTTTTTTTAATATTCGTAAATTCATCAATCGTTGAAGACATATAGGAATTAAAATCTTCAACTGTTTTATCATCTAAATCTTTTCTATCAACCAAAAAGAATACTTTATCTATATCTTTATTTAAACTAACATCATGAGCAAATTTAAATGAGGTTAGGGTCTTACCTGAACCTGTCGAATGAAAGCAATAGCCGTCTTTATCTTCTTTTAAACATTTTTGTTTTAAAGCATCAAAAGCATATATTTGATAAGGGCGCATTACATATAATTTCTTTTCAGTTGCACTATCAATCATATAATTAAAAACCAGTTTAAATAAAAATGGACAAAAAAGAAAACTTTCTTCAAATTCATATAACAAGTTCATCGGTTTGTTAGTTTTGTCTGTCCAAACAAAACAATTACTTTTCATAATCCCTTGGTCATTATTTGCAAAATATCTAGTATGTTCTTCATTTGAAATAACAAATATCTGAAGAAATTTATACAAGCTTTTATAATTTCCATCTCTTTTATACCTTAGCACTTGATTAAAAGCCTGATTAATTTCTACTCCAGGTTTTTTTAATTCAATTTGGACAAAAGGGAGACCATTTATTAATAGAGTGACATCAAATCTGCCTGCATAACTGCCTACCATATTAATTTGATGTACAACTTCAAAGTAATTCATTTCAATATCTTCTAGATTAACTAGTTTTATATATAATGTAAAACCATTTCTTTTAAGACAATCAATTTTCCCTGTTCTAAGAATTTGTGAAGTTTCAAAAATAGATTTATTTTCTAAAAAAATTAAAATTTCTTTTAATTCATTATCAGTTAAAGGTTGATTACCAAGAATACTTTTATTTAACAAATTTAATTTAGATCTAAAGTTATCCAACATTTCTTCGTATAATGACATTTTATTAAATTTATACCAGTTTGTTGTAATAATATCAATAAATTTTTTCTCAACATCATATTCAGATGTGTATTTTTCGTTATGCATCTATTACTCCTTAGTTTTCTCTAATTAGTATCATTTGAGATTATAACATAAAAATTTATAATTTGTAAATCAATATTTTAGTAATAAATTTTTATTACTTTAAAAAATTTTTATAAAAATCACTATTTACATCAACACCTTATGTATAAGCAAATTCACTATACTAACTTCTTGTAATTATAACATTATTTTTGAAATTATTGATATTTTATAGATAAATTTTACAAAACACAACATTTGTTTTGTGTTTTTAAATAAATCTGTTATAATTGCATTAATAATTAAATATAGGAGAAAATTATGGCTAAAACAATAATTACGACAGAAGGATTAAAAAATTCTTTAAAAAACTTCACCCTTCCCGAAGCCGTCGTTGAATATGTTTGGAATAGTCTTGATGCAGGTGCAACTATTATTGAAATTACTGAAGAAAAAAACGCGCTTGGAGGATCTACCTATTTAAAAATTAAAGATGATGGTTTTGGTATTGATAGGAATAAACTGGAAAACAAATTTTCACCATTATACGTTTCTGAAAAAAATTCACAAAATTCTAATGAAAAAATAAATATTAAGGGGAAAAAGGGTATTGGTCGATATAGTTTTTATAAGGTTGCACAAGTTGCAACGTGGAATACTGTTTATAAAAATTTAGATCAAAATATAAAATATTCAATTTTTATAAAATCTGATAATCTTATTGATTATACTCCCACTCAACAAAGTTTAACTACTGAACCAACGGGAACAGAAGTAGTTTTAACTATGCAAGAAAACATCTTAATAAAGCCAATAATTGATGAATTAAAGATTGTGTTTGCTTGGTATCTTCAATTATATAAAAATAAATCAATTTATATTAATCGTGAAAAATTGGACTGTTCAGATATGTTAAGTTCTGAAAATACATTATCTGATACAATGGACAATATAAATGTCAACATTACAGTATGTGTATGGAGCAGAAAATTAAATGAAGAATATTCAAAATACTACTATATAGATGAAAATGATAAAGTTACATACAAAGAAAATACCACATTAAATAATAAAGGGGATAATTTTTATCACAGTGTTTTTATAAAATCAAATTTGTTTAATACCAATA
The DNA here is from genome assembly GCA_041670385.1 of Clostridia bacterium. GTDB lineage: Bacteria > Bacillota > Clostridia > Christensenellales > DTU072 > CAG-1782. The sequence goes on from JBAXZI010000077.1 coordinate 5,673, forward strand.
ATTTTACTTTTGAATCACAATTAGAGGATGGGAATTTAATTAATGTAAAAACAAAAAAGTCCAAAGAATTTAAATGGTTAAAATCTGTGTGTGATTCGTTTATAGTTGGAATTCGAAAACCATTTATTAAGAAATATGCAAAAGAATTTATTAAAAAATTAAAAGACAAAAAGGTTTATCCTGAATTTGACCCTAAAAATAATTTTGATAAATATAAAGAGGATTTATTAGATGATTTAATAGCAAATGTATATTATTTTGTACCAAAAGTATTTTCATCTCTTAATCTTATTCAACAAAAAATTCTGATTAGAATGTTTGAATTAATACAAACATCTGGAGAAGTAAATAATTTATTTAAAATTTTAGACGGTATTACAGATTTAACTTCTGATGAAAGAAAAGATATGGCAGATTTATTACAAAAGGTTGAACTTTCAAATTTGTTGGAAATGCAAAAACTTGTAGTTGATAGATTACAAGCAATTAGTGATTTTAAGGAATTAGTTTTTAATAAAGAAAGATATGTAAATGAGATAGACCATATTCAAAAATTTATTGAAAAACATTATTGGTTTTTTGGCGAGGAATATCATCTTGCTACAGCAGAAGAACCTAATTTCGAAGAAGCGTTAAGGACTTTTTTAAATAAAGCTTCTGATAATTATTATAAAAAAGGCGAAGTAACAATAAATGATAAAAATAAAAACAAGCAAATGGATATATTTGCAATTCAACAATTACCTTGTGGAAACATTAAAAAATGTATAGTCGTCGAATTAAAAAGACCCAATGTAACTCTGTCTAATGTCGAGTTACATCAGATAAAAACTTATTTTGAAACGATACACGAAGAGGATAGATTTAATGCGTCCAATATTGAATGGGAATTTTATTTAGTTGGAAATGAATATAATAATCAAATAGAGCATGAAATTATAAATTCTCAACCTCATGGAATAAAAAGTTTAGTTTATAAAATAGATAATTGTAAAATATTTGTAAAAAAATGGAGTGAGATTTTTACAGAATTAGAATTAAATTTTAATTATTTAAATGAGAAATTAAAATTCGATTATTCTAAATTAACTGATAGTTCAGGTTTTACTTCTAATGAAATTGTTTTAATACAAGAGACTAATACTTCCGCTAGACCAGAAGCTATATCTTCTTAATATAGAAAATCAAATATATGCTTTTAATAAACTGTTGGATTCGTCTACTGGAATGTCTACCAAATGAGTGGCGGGTTTAGATAATTTTAAGAGGTAGACACGGGGAGTAGATAACGGCGGGTAATTTTATAAGGGGGACACATTGCTTGTTTTGTCGGCACATTGGGGGTTTTAGGTGGTGTTATTAGGGATTAAATAATTTTAAGAAAATGATGGGCAGAAAAACTTGAAAACCGTTATACCGAGAGGTATCTGGGGTTCGAATCCCTAGCCTTCCGCCAAGTGAAACTGATAAGACCCTACTGGGTGGAGTCAGTTTTTTATTAGGAAAATGTTATGGAAAATTTAACAATAGAAGATTGCAAATATTATTTACAAATCGGAGATTTAACTAGACCATTCCTAAAAAGCGATTTTGT
>JBAXZI010000078.1:0-7206 GCA_041670385.1 Clostridia bacterium
ATTACAGATTTGGATGGTGATTTTACTATTAATGCTTCCCCTAATGCTACTCTAGTTATTTCTTATATTGGTTATTCTACACAAGAAGTAAAAATATCAAATAAGAAATTTTTCCAAATAAAACTTTCAGAAGATTCAGAAATTATAGACGAAGTAGTAGTAGTTGGATATGGAACACAAAAAAAAGGAGAAATTACTTCAGCTGTTACGAGCATGAAAGCCGCAGATTTCAATAAAGTTCCTGCTGTAAATCCTATGCAACTTATAGAAGGACGAGTAGCTGGGTTAACTGTAAACCGTACTAGCAATGATCCTAATGAAAATGTAAATGTTCAACTTCGTGGAGCATCATCTTTGAAGGGTGATAATCAACCTCTTGTTATTATAGACGGAGTACCAGGTAGTATGTCAACTTTAAATGCCATTGCTCCTGAAGATATTGAAGCAATTGATGTATTAAAAGATGGTTCTGCTGCTTCTATTTATGGTACTAGAGGTAATAATGGTGTGATTATTGTCTCTACTAAAAGCCCTGAAGCTGGTCGTTATCAAGTGGAATATTCAGCTTATATAATGCATGAAGGAATATATAAAAAACCAGATATCTTATCTGCTCAAGAATTTATTGATTATGGAAAAAAAACAGATAATAAATTAATAAAAGATTATGAAGGAAGAGACAAAGCGTATGATTTATTGCTTAATAATGATAATATGAGTCAAGCTCACAATATCTCTGTATCAGGTGGTAGTAAAATCTCTAATTACAGAGCTTCTATAAGTTATAAAAATAATGAAGGAATGGCTATCCACACTAATCGTGAAAATTATAATGGTTCATTTGCAATTAATCATAAAGCTTTAGATGAGAAACTTTCTTTATCATTTAATTTGTCTAATTCTTATATAGATGCAGATTTTATGCCAGATCATGGTGCTTTTTATGAAGCAATTCGCCGTAATCCAACTATTCCAGTATATAAAAATGATGGAAGTTTCTATGAAGATTATGGTGGCTATGAGGATTGGAATCCAGTAGCACGTTCAGAACAACAAGAAAAGCAAGTTGAATACAAAAATTTATTAGCTAATTTTCAAGCAACCTATATAATTATTTCTGATCTCAAAACTTCAGCTTTAATGGCATTAGAAAAAAATGACGAACAAGAAAATTCTTATGTTAGTAAGGAAGCTTATACTTCTATAAAAAGTGGAGAAAATGGAATTGCAAATAAGTCTTATGAGAAATGGACCAATCAGACATTTGAATGGACTACTACTTATAATCATACTTTTGAAAATGTACATAATGTAAAAGGTTTATTAGGTTATAGCTATCAAGATTTTGATTACCAGATGATGGGAATGGAAAATAAAAATTTCTTGACGGATGTATTTAAAACTAATAATATGGAAGCTGGATCATATCTAAAAGATGGTAAGGCTGGTATGTCAAGTAAACGGACTAAGAGTTCTTTGATTGCTTATTTTGCACGAGCTAATTACAATTATGATGGTAAGTATATGGCGAGCTTATCAATTAGACATGAAGGCTCATCCAAATTTGGAACTAATAATAAATGGGCTAATTTCCCTTCTGCAAGTGTTGGTTGGATGATTTCACGAGAAGGTTTTATGGAAAGTATTCCTGCTATTAATACTATGAAGCTACGTGTTGGTTATGGTGTGACAGGTAGTTTGCCTATTGATCCTTATATGTCATTGATAAAATATGGAACTGGTGCAGGTGGCTATAATCCTTATAGTGGTGAATGGTTAACAGCTAGTTATGGTCCTGATAATAATCCGAATCCTAATCTAAAATGGGAAAAAAGTAAATCTCTTAACTTTGGTGTTGACTTTGGTTTGTTTGAAAACCGAATTTCAGGTTCGATTGATATTTACAAACGTACTACTGATGATTTAATTGGTTCTTATACTGCTCAGCAACCTGCACTTATTTATGATAGTATATTGACAAATGTAGGTTCGATGGAAAATAAAGGATTGGAACTTACCTTAAATGCAATTATTGTAAAATTAAAAGAGTTTAATTATAAAGCAGCGTTAACCTTTACTTATGAAAAGAATGAATTAACATCTCTTTCTAATGATCAATATAAATCAAGTTATGAAGATCGGTATAGTTTACCTTCTCCAGGTAATATAGGTTATGCTCAACGTTTACAAGAAGGTCATCCTGTTGGTTCTTTTTACGGATATATCTGTGATGGTATTGATAGTGAAGGTGATTATATCTTACGTGATCTTGATAATAAAGAAGGTCTTTCGGATGGCGATCGTACTTTTATTGGTAATGGATTACCTAAAGTTAAAGTAGGATTGCAAAATAATTTTACATATAAAAATTTCGATTTAAGTTTCTTCTTACGTGGTATGTTTGATTATGATATTTTAAACGAAGGAGCAATTTATTTTGGTACTACTACTAGTATAGACAAATCAGCCAATAATGTATTTAAATATGCTTTAGATACAAAAATTAAACAGGATCCTAGATTTTCTACATATTTTTTAGAAAAAGGAGATTTCTTGAAAATTGATAATGTAACTTTAGGTTATACCTTTAATTTAGCTAAAAATAAATATTTAAGAAATATACGTTTATATGGTAATGTGACCAATTTAGTCACATTTACAAGTTATAGAGGTCTAACTCCTGATATCAATGTAACAGGTCTAGAAGCAGGTATAGATAAACGTGGTGTTTACCCGATTACTCGTACTTTTACTTTTGGAATTAATATAGGATTTTAACTTATAAATTATAGATGCAATGAAAATTTTTAAATATATTTTTATATTATTTGTTTATTTAATAGTGACAACGTCTATTTTTAGTTCATGTACAGATTTAGATGAGACTATATACAGTGAGGTAACTACTGACAATTATTATAAATCAGGAGATGAAGTAATGGCTGCTATATCGCGACCTTGGGGGCATTTCTGTGGAACAATGCAAGTAGCGCAAGCACCTTGGTTATTGGAAGAACTTAGTGCAGATGGTGCCTGTTGGTGTCAGAAAGGTCGTCATGGTTATGACGGTGGTGATTGGATTAGATTACATCGCCATGAATGGACTCCTACTGAAGCCCGAGTTGAAAGAGCGTGGTCTTTAATGTATATGGGTATTGGTTTAGCTAATAATTTATTGGCTGATATATCAAAACTTGATTTTGAAGCTTTAGATGTTCCTATGTCTAAAGATCAAACTATTGCTGAAATAAGAGTTTATCGTTCTTTTTGTTATTGGTATTTGATGGATTTGTATGGAGATGTTCCAATTGTTGAAACATTGGATGAGTTAAATCCTGAAACTAAAACACGTACAGAAGTCTTTAATTATATAGAAAAAGAATTAACGGAATCAATCCCATCACTTTCCGAGGATCTTGTTAAAACGTATGGACGTGTATCAAAATGGGGTGCTTATGCGTTACTTTCTCGGATGTATTTAAATGCTAAAATTTATACAGGAAAAGATAGATTTGACGATTGTATTGCAGCTAGTGATGCTATTATCAATAGTAATAAATTTCAATTAGATGAAAAATGGAACACTCCTTTTTGTGCTAACAATGACAAATTATCAAAGGAAAACATTTGGGTAATTATCTATGATCAAGTATATGCACATGGTATGGGTTGGTATCAACGTTGGTTACATTATGCTCATCAAAAAGCTTGGAATTTGCAATCAGGAACTTGGAATGGATTAGTAACTCAACCAAGTTTCTTTGATACGTTTAAAGATAATGATTTAAGAAAAATAGAAGGATTCCTTATTGGTAAACAATATCCACGTAAAAAAGATGATAATGGTAATTACTATTTTGATACAACTCAACCCCCATTACTAGGTTCGGAAGAATATAAAGGTGAACCTTTAGTTTTAGTTAATTACATTGAAGCTATGGATAAAGGAGAAGAAAATAGTGGTGCTCGTAGTGTGAAATATGAAGTGGCTGAAGGTTCTACAGGAAATCAAGATAATGATTGGGTGATTTTTCGTCTTGGAGAAGTTATTAGTAACAAGGCAGAAGCTTTAATGCGTAAAAATGGTGGTACGGCTAATGCCGAAGTTGTGACATTAGTAAATTCTATTAAACAAAGAGCTTTTAAAGCTGAGGATTGGGATGAAGAAAAATATACAATATCTACTTTGAACTTGGATGAAATGTTAAAAGAAAGAGGCCGTGAATTTGCTTTTGAAGGTTTTCGTCGTGTAGATTTAGTCAGATATGGTAAATTTGTAACAACGCCATGGTGGGATTTTACTCCTAATAATAATGAGGCATACAATCTTTTTCCAATTCCACAAAAGCAATTGGATGCAAATCAAAATTTGAAACCAAATATGGCGAATTAAATTTTTTGATGTCAATAATTGAACATTATTTTATTATAGTATTTCCAATATAACATTGGAGAAAGTGTACATAGAAAATGAATAAAATAAAACAAGGTCTCCAAACTTATTTTTTGAAGATCTTGTTTTATTATTGAATAGAATTCCTTATTTAGAAAAAGGGAACAATTGAAAAAATATACAAATGATTAAAGAATTTTTTAGTATAATGTTGCTTTTTACAACTCCCGTATTTGCGCAGACTAACTATACTGTGTTCGTAAATCCAATTATTGGGACTAATGCGATGGGCCATACGTTTCCAGGGGTTTGTGTACCCTTTGGTTCTGTACAATTGAGTCCTGATACGGATACGATTCCACATAATGTGAAAGGCATTTATCAACCAAAAGTATATGAATATTGTGCTGGTTATCAATATAAAGATAAAACAATTGTAGGATTTAGTCATACCCATCTCAGTGGAACAGGTCATTCAGATTTGGGTGACATTATGATTATGCCTACTACGGGTCAAATACGTCTGAATTCTGGTACATCCGACCGTCCTGAAGCAGGCTATCGCTCTGCCTATTCTCATCAAACAGAAGAATCTCATCCGGGTTATTACAGTGTTGTATTGAGTGATTATAAGATTAAAGCACAATTGACTGCAACAACACGTGTGGGGGTACATAAATATACTTATCCACAAGGAAAAATGAAGAATATTATCCTTGATTTGAATCATGGTATTTACAATTATGAGGGTAAAACTTTATGGACAGAATTAAGGGTGGAAAATAATAAATTACTGACGGGTTATCGAATTACTAACGGTTGGGCTCGTACGAATTATACTTATTTTGCCATTTCTTTTTCTCAACCTATTTCAGATTATGGTTATACAGATAAAGCTCCTATTCCGTATAATGGTGGATGGGTACGATTTGATCAGTACCATAATTTCCCCGAAATGGCTGGTCGAAAACTCGTTTCTTTTTTTCGTTTCGATGCTAAAAACACACAACCTCTTACTGTAAAAGTAGCTTTATCAGCGGTAAGTACTCAAGGTGCTATGAATAATTTAAATGCTGAAGCAAAGGACAAGAGTTTTGAACAAATTGCACAAGAAGCCGATGATCATTGGAACGACGAATTAAAAAGCATAGACGTTGAGGGTAGTGCAGATCAAAAGGCTATGTTTTATACATCTTATTATCATACGCTGATAAATCCTTCTGTATATACAGATGTTGATGGTAAATACAGAGGTATTGATCATTGTATTCATCAAGCAACAGATTTTACAAATTATACGGTATTCTCACTGTGGGATACCTATCGAGCCGAACATCCTTTTCTTAATCTGATGAAACCGAAACAGGCTAAAGATATGATAAGTTCTATGATAGCACATCAACATCAGAGTGTTCATGGTTTACTTCCTATTTGGAGTCATATGGGAAATGAAAACTGGTGTATGAGTGGTTATCATGCTGTATCGGTATTAGCTGATGCTATACAAACAGGAATTTTCACCGAAGGAGCGAAAGCCTTAAAAGCGATGGTGGCTACGTCGAACGTCTCTTATTATGGAGGCATTAAAGCATATAAATCTTTACATTATGTACCTCTTGAAAACTCCAGTATCTCAGCATCTAATACCTTAGAATATTCGTATGATGATTGGGCTATATACCATACAGCACAATTAATAGGAGATCAAGAAATAGAAGCGTCGTATAAACAAAGAGCTTTGTATTATCGTAATTTATTTGATACAAGTATAGGATGGATTAGACCGAAAGACAAAACTGGTGTTTTTAAAGAAAAATTTGATATCTTGCAGACGCATGGTGAAGGTTTCATTGAAGGTAATGCTATGAATTTTTCTTTTGATGTCCCACAGGATATAAAGGGTATGATTTCATTGATGGGTGGTGATAAAGCTTTTGTAAAAAAACTAGATAAATTGTTTACTATGCATTTGCCCGAAACTTTTTATTCTGAGAATGAAGATATAACCAAAGAAGGTATATTAGGTGGGTATGTGCACGGCAATGAACCGAGTCATCATATCCCTTATTTATATGCCTGGAGCAGTCAACCTTGGAAGACACAATATTGGACTCGTGAGATTTTAAACAAAATGTATAAAAATAATATTAATGGATTGAGTGGAAATGATGATTGTGGTCAAATGTCTGCCTGGTATATTTTTTCTTCTATGGGATTTTATCCTGTATGTCCTGGCTCTGGACAATATGTTTTGAGTGCCCCATATCTGCCCTATATAAAATTATCATTACCCAATGGTAAAATTTTTGAAATCAAAGCCCCCAACGTAAGCGATAAAGATAGATATGTCAAATCGGTCACTTTAAATGGGCAGAAGTTTGAAAAATTATATATTAATTATAAAGACATACAGAATGGAGGAACGCTAATTTTTAATATGGTTTCTTCTCCGAATAAGCTAAGAGGAAAGAAGAACATAGATAAACCTTATTCTTTGACGGATTAAATGAATTAAATTTGACTATACACATTAGTTATTGCAAATGATGTATACAGAGAAATTGATTTCTAATAATCAGCTATGTTTTTTTGTATACTCTCAAGTCGAAGTTTCTTGTTCTGATAAAACAGTACCCTTAAAGGGTATATCTTACAAGGGTAATATGACAAATAAAGAGGTCATTGGAAAAATGGTTTAATGAGTATAAAAAACAAGAATTATAATAAACGAAAAACATGAATAGACGTAATTTTTTAAAAGGTTCTGTAGCGATGGGATTGTGTGCAGGATCTGAACAGGTACTGATGGCTGG
>JBAXZI010000079.1:0-6948 GCA_041670385.1 Clostridia bacterium
CAATTAACTCTTTATACTCCTAATATAACAGGTGTAAAACAAGTATCTTGCGGTAATTATCATACAGTATTTCTTATGGAAGATGGTACTGTAAGAACAGTAGGATATAATGCATTTGGACAATGTGGTACAGGTAATACTACTAATCCTCAATTATCTCTTTATACTCCTAATATAACAGGCGTAAAACAAGTAGCTTGCGGAAATACTCATACAGTATTTCTTATGGAGGATGGTACTGTAAGAACAGTAGGGTTAAATACAAATGGACAATGTGGTACAGGTAATACAACAACCCCTCAATTAACTTTTTATAATCCTAATACAAGTGGTGTAAAACATTTATTTGATTATGTCTTAACTGAAACTACAGAATTCCAGGGTAATATAGATAAAACCATTGTCCATAACGAAGATGTAATATTATCCGGTTTAACAGTAAATTTAAATGATGGACAGGTACAATATAAGATTTTAGTTAATGATATACAAATTTATCCATCAAATGGCTATACACCTTTAGCAGGTTCTTATGATATTAATTATACAATATATAATAACCAGTTAAATTTAGGTGATAATACTATTACTATTGCTATGTCTGACGAAAATGGAAAAGAAAATTCCGCTTCATTCAGTGCTGTAGTAACAAATGAAATACCTGTTGTTTCTTTATCGTTTGACAGTTCTTCGGTGCATAATGGTAATGTAATTTTATCAGGTAGTATTTCTGATCCCAATGGCGATTATGTTTCGTATAGGGTTCTTAATAACGGTAGTGAAATTAAACCTTGGGAATCTATTAGTAACCCTACTGCTAATATTAATTTTACAATACAAAATGATCTCTTAATAATGGGTTCTAATAATATCACTGTAGAATTCAAAGATAATTTTAAGGGTGGACAACTAGGAAGTTGGAATGGATTAATTGATGTGCTTGATAATAATCCTACCGCTACTGTAACTGTAACTCCCATAAGTTCTCATTATGAAGATATTGTAGTTAATGCTACTCTTGATGATGTAGATATGGATAATATAAGTTACAAGATTTCACTTAATGGCAAACAAATATTTCCTGTTATAGGATTTACAACGCCTACTATTGCACCTATAAATATAACAGACTACAGTATTCCTAATACCTTATTGAATCTTGGTAGTAACATAATAGAAATAGAATATAAAGATAATTTTAAATCTTTTCCTTCTATTAAATGGAATCAAACCATTAATGTAGTTAATAACGCACCTGCTTTTACTTCCACTTCTGAAACAACTACAATAAGTAGTAAACAAAATGCTGTGATTGTAGGATCATTAACAGATATTGAATTAGATAGAGTTGCTTATAGAGTCTTAGCAAACGGAGAAATAATCACTGATTGGTCTGATTTCTTTCAACAACCTTATATTGTTAATACCACTATCCCTTTTAGTAGACTAAATTTTGGTGCTAACAGTGTTGTACTAGAATTTAAAGATAATTTTAAAACTAACTTACCTATAAATTCGTATAGTACTACTATTACAAAAACAAATAATAAACCATTAGTTAATCTTTCAATACTAAGTACAACAGTAACAGCAGATATAAGCGACCCTGATAGTGATAATATTCAATACAAAATAGAGCTTAATGGTAATCCGTTTTTCCCTTTGGATGGTACTTTAACACCATTAGCAACGCAACCTAGAGTATACAATCATACGTTTACATCTAACGAAGTAGTAACTGGCTCTTCTAATACAATTACTGTTACAGCACAAGATGAATTTGGTGAGCAAGTAATCGTTTCAGGTACTTTTGAAGGTGTTTATACTGGCATAATGTTTGCTGATATTAATGGGAACTATTATTCTACTGATTTAGGAGAAATATTATTTTACCTAGATTTTGGAACTATAACCGCAGGACAAACAACAGATTCTGTACCTATAAGAGTAATAAATAAAAATGGATATAAAATAACAAACATTTCATTGTCTAGAGATAATAATACTTTACCAGTAGGTGCAAGTATAGAATTAAGTAAAACAGACGCACCATTTTCCCCAAGTGATGCATTAGTTTATCCAGTTATATTGGATTTTAATGAAGAAATAATTTTTTATATAAGATTAGCTACAAATATAAATGCTGAACCTGCAAGTAGCAATTTTATAATTTACGTTAAAGGAGATCCTATTGGTTAAATACCAATAGGATTTTTTTTTATTATTGAAAGGAGAGCAATTAATGTCAGCACCTATAATAATAACAACATTAATTAATACTTTAATTCAAAATCAATTTAAAATTATTGACCCTGATGGGGATACTTTTAAATATAGAGTAGAAAGAGTTGATGGCGGAGGTAATTTAATCTCCACATTAATTTCTCAAACAGATTTATCAGAAGGAAATACAGGAAAAGTAGTAATAGAATAAGTTACTTTATTTAGTTTGGAGGTAAGTTAAATGGCAACTGTAGGACAGCCATTGCTAGCACCAGAAACAGGATGGAAAAGAATTGAAGAAACGGATAGTAATTTTACTTTAGCTGGAGACGGAGAATGGTCTCCAGCTAGTTCAGGTGTTTACTCAGGAGGCACAATAAAATATTCTGTTTCTGATGGTATTATAGAATTCAATTTTACTGGTACTAAACTAAGGTATATTGGCAGACTTTGGCCTCTTGTATATGCGTCAGTAATAAATGTATATATTGATAATATTTTAAATGGCAATTTTTCTCAACTTGGTGGATCAGAGATTCAACAAGCTTTAAACTATGAAGTGACAGGTTTAATAGATAGAGAACACAGTGTTAAAATAATAGCAACAAACGGTGCTCTTTGCTTTGATGCTATTGATATTGATATAAATAAAAGTGTTTTACCATATGCATTAGTATCAACAATTATTAATTTAACTTCTCCTGTTGCAGATAGCTATCTAACTATTGGGAATACGGTATCATTGCAAGGTACAGTTACAAATGTAGCTAACAATCAAATTAAATATAAAATTGAGGTTGTTGATTCATCAAATACTGTATTATCTATAATTAAACCAGAAATTTCTTTCCAGGATTCTCCGATTACTCTAGATGAGAGTTTTGTATTAAATCAAGAAATGTATGATAATTTTATTCTAATCACAGCAACGGATTCTCTCGAAGTTATTTCTACTAAGAAAATCTCTTTTTTAGATAAATGTCTTCTAGCTTCCTTAGATCTTTCAAGTATTAATTTTAAATCAGGGGAAAAGATTAAAATTACTGCAGAAGACAGTTTAGGCACCCAATCTGTCCTTAATATTGATCCAGTATTAGCACATGGGACTCTTACAGAGCTTACTGCTACCCCTCAAGCGATTCATACTGAAAGTATTAGTTTAACAGGAACGGTGGGAAGTGAAAAAGGGAAAGTTAAATATACTATTTTAAATGGAACAACAGAAGTAATAAATCAAGATTTTACTTCTACCCCTCCTGCTATTAGCCAAATATTCACGCCCGATAGTTTAGCAATAGGAGAAAATGTGTTTACTGTAAACTTGGAAAATGAGTCTGGAGAGCAAGATGTTTATACCGTTACAGTTACAAAGAATAATAATCTTCCTGTAATTACTCCAACCATTGATAATTTAACAATTGATGCTAACATAACTGATGCTGATAACGATAAAGTGCAGTATAGAATTCTTATTAACAATATTGAAAAAGTTGCTTGGTCTTCATTACTTGTTACCCCTGCTAGTTTTCATAGACGATTTTATTTAACCGATATTATAATTGGGGGGACAAATACTCTAAGAATTGAAGTAAAAGATGAAGCAGGAGATATACAAGTTTATGAAACAACATTAAACACTACAAATAAAAATGCAGTTATCACAATACCAGCACAGAGTCCAATACCAACAGTACCAAAGAACACACCATACCAGTTTGATTTTCAAATTGTGCCACCTTTTTATGCTACAGAAGTAAGTATTAATCCTGATATAACAGACGATGGTACATTGGGTTCTGGTGAAATGTTTGAGCTTTCAATAAATAAAGATGACTGGGCTGAAATTTCAGCAATAACTAATAACTGGGTGGAAAAATAACAAAGGAAAGGAGGAGTGAAATTATCCTCCTTTTCTGTATATTAAGTAACGGATGATAATGAATATCTGTTAAGTATTTAATTTAAGACGGAACAGGTATTAAGGCACTTGGGCAAACAGGATTGGCTACTCTAGGAACTAACAATTCAATAATTCCTATGACTGATAATGGAACAGTAGGACAATAAAAAGAGTATTCAGTAACAATCCCGAAAAGTTTATTTAAAATATAAATAACATAGTCATAGAGGTGATTTAAATGTCTTTAGGTAGTAATACGGTATTTCTTATGGAAGATGGTACTGTAAGAACAGTAGGAGCTAATGATTATGGACAATGTGGTACAGGCAATACAACAAATCCTCAATTATCTCTTTATACTCCTAATATAAGCAGTATAAAACAAATATCTTGTGGATATTCTAATACAGTATTTCTTATGGAAGATGGTACTGTAAGAACAGTAGGACGTAATGATTATGGACAATGTGGTACAGGCAATACAACAAATCCTCAATTATCTCTTTATACTCCTAATATAAGTGGTGTAAAACAAATATCTTGTGGAGTTAAACATACCGTATTTCTTATGGAAGATGGTACTGTAAGAACAGTAGGACTTAATGGAAATGGAGAATGCGTTACAGGTAATACTACTTCCCCTCAATTAACTTTGCAAACTCCTAATATAAGCGGTGTAAAACAAATATCTTGTGGAGCTAATTATAACGTATTTCTTATGGAAGACGGTACTGTAAGAACAGCAGGATATAATGGAAATGGACAATGTGGTACAGGCAATACCGCAGAATCTCAATTGGCTCTTTATAATCCTAATATAAGTGGTGTAAAACAAATATCTTGCGGAGGTAATCATACAGTATTTCTTATGGAAGATGGTACTGTAAGAACAGTAGGATATAATGTTTATGGACAATGTGGTACAGGCAATATCTCATCGGCTCAATTAACTCTTTATACCCCTAATATAAGTGGTGTAAAACAAATATCTTGCGGTGCTTATCATACTGTATTTATTATGGAAGATGGTACTGTAAGAACAGTGGGATACAATGGAGATGGAGAATGTGGTACAGGTAATACTACTTCCCCTCAATTAACTCTTCATACTCCTAATATAAGCGGTGTAAAACAAGTAACCTGCGGATATTACCATACAGTATTTCTTATGGAAGATGGTACTGTAAGAACAGTGGGAAATAATAATTCTGGTCGATGTGCTACAGGCAATACAACAAATCCTCAATTAACTCTTTATACTCCTAATATAAGTGGTGTAAAACTTTTGTTTGAGTGTATTTTAGAAGAAATTATTAAATATCTAATTCAAGATGGAACAGATATTAAGACACTTGGGTCAACAGGGTTGGTTAATCTAGGAACTACTATAACAGAAGATTTATTTTTAAATAATGGTTTTGATGATATAACTATTATTAAAGGAACTAGTGATTCAATAATTCCCATGGCTGATAATGGAACGGTAGGAACAGGAAAAGTTTATTCAGCAACAATTCCAAAAAATTTATTTAGAAGTATAAGTGGCATAGATATAAATAATAATTAATTTTTATTAAAGTATAATGGAGGTTGATAATTGTGTATCTGAAATTCTTATTATCTGGGGATTTAGGAACTCATGCGTACTATGAAAGTTTTAATGGCTTTAAATTTTATGACAGAAATAATAATGCTATTGTTATAAGCAGAAGTACAAATTTATTTTCTCAGAACTATAATACAAGATATGATTCTGCATCTATTGATTACTGGTTTAATCCTATAACAGATGCCGAATTAGTGCCTTACATGTCAGGCGGAAATTCTGGAAGGGTTGCAACAGTTATAGTAAATATTCCAGTTAATATTATAAATAAAATAGATCTTTATAGTTACTGTAATGCTGGAGGGGCAAAGTATATTGATATTTATTGTTCAAATGACAATGTTACATATACATTTAGTGAGAGAATAACTTTTACAGCAGCATCACAAAAAATTTCAACTACAAAAGTTATCTCTTTTCCTTATAATAAAATTTTATTAAAAAATGGCCTAAAAGTATTATCAGTAGCAAATTCTAATTTAGTAGACACCAGATTAACTACTCCCACAGAAGATGATTATGAAAATTTTGGTATGGATAATTTATCTGCTATCCTTACTCCGATTACTTCTGTTCAGATTAAACCAGTAGAATCAACAGTGGGAACAGGTAAAGTGTATACTGCTCCAATAGATGCTTCATTATTAGGTGGAATATCTAAAATAAAAGTTAAATAAGAGGTGAAATTAGAATGTCTGGTAATAATCATACAGTATTCCTTATGGAAGATGGTACTGTAAAAACAGTAGGATACAATGGTCATGGTGAATGCGGTACAGGTAATACCACATCTCCTCAATTAACTCTTTATACTCCTGATATAAGTGGTGTAAAACAAGTAGCTTGCGGAAATAGCCATACAGTATTCCTTATGGAAGATGGTACTGTAAGAACAGTAGGACTTAGTAATAATGGTCAATGTTGTACAGGCAATACCACAAATCCTCAATTAGCTCTTTATACTCCTAATATAAATGGTGTAAAACAAATAACTTGTGGTGGTTATCATACAGTATTTCTTATGGAAGACGGTACTGTAAGAACAGTAGGATATAATGCTCAGGGCCAATGTAGTACAGGTAATACCACATCTCCTCAATTAACTCTTTATACTCCTGATATAAGTGGTGTAAAACAAGTAGCTTGCGGAAGTGCTCATACAGTATTTCTTATGGAAGATGGTACTGTAAGAACAGTGGGAAATAATAATTCTGGTCGA
>JBAXZI010000080.1:0-6866 GCA_041670385.1 Clostridia bacterium
AATATTTCCACCAAATACTTTTTCGCCTTTATCTACTATTGGCTTTTGATTAATACAAGTACCTTGATTGCTTCTTCTAAATTTTTCTAATTCATAAGATTCTTCTTCACCATCATCTTCAACAACGATGATTTCTTTAGAAGTTACTGACTTAACAATACCGTCTTTTTTAGCAACTACGCAAACTCCACTATCTTTAGCAACCTTATGTTCCATACCTGTTCCTATAATAGGTGCTTCAGGACGAAGTAGAGGCACTGCTTGTCGTTGCATATTACTACCCATAAGGGCACGAACAGCATCATCGTTTTCTAAGAATGGAATCAAACTTGCTGCTACTGATACTAATTGCTTTGGATCTACATCCATAAAATCAACATCATTTGCATAATATTCTTTAATTTCATCACGATAACGACAAGTAATTCTTTCATTTACGAATTTACTGTTTTCATCTAATGGTTCATTTGCTTGAGCAACAATGTATCTATCTTCCTCATCAGCTGCCAAATAATGAACTTCTTTAGTAACTATACCTTTTTCTTTAATAACTCTGAAGTAAGGAGTCTCAATAAAGCCATACTCATTAACTTTAGCATAACTACTAAGTGAAGTAATCAAACCAATGTTTTGTCCTTCTGGTGTTTCTATAGGACACATTCTACCATAATGAGTATGATGTACGTCACGTACTTCAAATCCAGCTCTTTCTCTGTTTAGACCACCAGGCCCTAATGCACTAAGTTTTCTCTTGTGAGTAAGCTCTGCAATTGGATTAGGTTGATCCATAAACTGTGATAATTGGCTTGATCCAAAGAACTCTCTAATAGCACTAGATATTGGTCTAATGTTAATTAAGCTGTGAGGAGTAATTTCATTTGGTTCTTGAACTGTACTCATTTTCTCACGAATATTCTTTTCTAATCTAGCCATACCGATACGGAAATAGTTTTGTAACAATTCGCCAACAGAACGAACACGTCTATTTGCCAAATGGTCAATATCATCAATTTCCCAAAATCCGTATTTCATATTAATATTGTAATTAATAGCAGAAATAATATCATCTGTAGTTATATGTTTGAATACTAATTTATCAACTTGTGCTGATATAGCTAATTTCAAACCTTCCTTATCTTCGCCATATTCAGCCAATAATGCTTTTAGGTTTGGATAATAAACTCTTTCAGTAATTCCAAGTTCTTTTGGATTGCAATCTACAAAAGATTCCAATCTTACAGTATTGTTACCAATAATTTTGATTTCTGCATCTCCGTGAAGTGCTACATATTCTTCGCTTGGTTTAAGATAAACTACATTTATACCTGCGTTTTGAACTTCTATTGCAGTTTCTAAAGACAATGGAATATCATTAGCTTCAGCAATAATTTCACCATCTTCATTTATTGCGTCACGACTAAGGATTAACCCTTCTATTCTATTAGCTACGCTAAGTTTTTTATTAAACTTGTATCTACCTACGTGACTAATATCATATCTTCTTGCTTCAAAGAAAATATTATTAACTAAAGCATCTACACCATTTTGTGTAGGAACTTCACCCGGCTTTAATTTACGATATAACTCAATTTTTGCCATATCAGTATTATCCATATCACCATCTTTTAGCGCAGTAGCAACTATCATTTCATCATTATTAAACAATTCAAATAGTTCTTCATTTGAGCTAAAACCTAATGCACGCAATAAAACTGTTGCACTCATTTTACGGGTTTTATCTACTCTAACACTTAATGTATTAGTGTGGTCTTGTTCAAATTCTAACCACGCTCCACGATTTGGTATTACAGTAGTATGAAATCTTGTAACTTCGTTTTTATCCAAACCACTTTTTGTGTATACTCCCGGACTTCTAACTAATTGGCTAACAACAACTCTTTCTGCTCCATTGATAATAAAAGTCCCCTCGTCAGTCATTTTAGGTATGTCACCCATAAAAACTGTTTCTTCAACCATATCTCCAGTGTCTTTTATAGTAAGTCTTGCTTTAACTTTTAAGGGAGATGTATATGTTACATCACGCTCTTTACATTCACTAATGGAATGTTTACAAACACCATCTAAAGTGGGTTCTGTAAAGCTTAGTTCTAATTTAGAACTATAGTCAGTAATTGGAGAAAAATCTTTGAAAACCTTTTCGATACCATTCTCAATAAAATCTTGGTAAGAATCTTTTTGAACCTCAATTAAATTGGGCATTTCACAGTTGTGTTTTATCCTACTAAAAGTAACTCTTTCAGTTTCACCACACATAACTTTGCGCATATTTTCAGACATCGCATTGCTCCTTATAGAAAATATTTTTGTTTGTGTCTAATTTTTTACAAATTTAAACAATTAAGTATAATTTTGAGCATCAGCTTCAGGATATAATTGCCTTATAGCCGACACTTTTGATTATATTGATACATTATAGAATTTTACCACTTTGAGTCAAGCATGTCAAACAATTATTGCCAACTTTTAACAAATTAATAATATATATATATAATAATTAGTATAAATTTTTTTTATTTGACATTTATCAAGTATTTAGGTAGAATAAATTTATAAATTGTAATAAACAAATGGAGAATGAAATATGCGTTTAGATAAATTTTTGAAAGTAGCTAGGATTATAAAAAGGCGGACTGTAGCAAACGAGGCCTGTTCTAAATCTAGGGTTACTGTAAATGGTAGAGATGCCAAACCGGGAAAAGATATTAAAATAGGAGATATTTGCACAATCGCATTCGGCGATAAGATTATAAAATTTGAGATTCTTGAAGTTCCTACCGGCAATGTAAGCAAAACAAATGTAGACCTTCTTTATCGCATCATAGAAGATGAACAATAATGTTTGATATAGTAATTGTAGCTGGCGGAGCTAGCAATAGAGCTGGAATTGACAAATTAAGCTTTGAGATAGGAAATATAAGTATACTTAACAAAACAATAGATTGTTTCCATAATATCGACAATATAAATAAAATCATCGTTGTTAGCGACAAAAAAATTGATAGAGATGATATTATAATAGCTCAAGCTGGTAGTAATCGTTCGGAATCAGTAAAAAACGGACTTGCCAAGGTTACTTCGCCTTATTGTCTTATTCACGACGGAGCAAGACCTTTTGTTAGCAAAAAACTTATAAAAAAAATTATGGTAGCTACGACAAATCACAACTCATGTATACCTTATATTGCTACCCCTGACAGCCTTAGACGAATAGAAAATAATCTAATAGTAGAAAGTATAGGCAGGCGAGATGTTGTCCGTGTACAAACGCCACAAGGTTTTGCAACGGATATGCTAAAAGAAGCATTTAAGTTATCCAAAAATGAAGTTTTCAGTGATGAAAGTGAAGTTTTTGCTGAATATATGTTGCCCCCTTTTGCTATAGAAGGCGAAATTAGCAATAAAAAAATTACTTACTTTGAAGACCTTGCAAATATAAATTGCCACATAGGTTCTGGTTTTGATGTACATAAATTTATTACTAATAAAAAACTTGTTCTTGGTGGAATTGTAATACCTTATGATAAAGGTTTGGA
This sequence comes from Clostridia bacterium, assembly GCA_041670385.1. Lineage (GTDB taxonomy): Bacteria > Bacillota > Clostridia > Christensenellales > DTU072 > CAG-1782. The sequence continues at coordinate 3,555 of JBAXZI010000080.1, forward strand.
AGCACATAGTGACGGTGATGTAGTATTACACGCAGTAATGGATAGCATACTTACCGCTATTGGGCAAAGGGATATTGGATTTCAATTCCCTGATACTGATGAAAATTATAAAGATATTGATAGCACAATTTTGCTAAAGAAAGTACTAAAAATGGCAGAATTTACAAATCGTAAATTAATTAGTTTGACAATTACTATTATGGCACAAAATCCCAAATTGTCACCATTTATACCTAAAATGCAAAAGAATATTGCCGAACTTTTAGGTGCTAATGAAAGCCAAATTTCCATTTCCGCAACCACAACTGAAAATCTAGGTATAATTGGCGAAAATAAAGGAATAGCCGTACTTTCTATCGCAAGTTATGCTTAATTATTTTTTCATTCGTGAAACACATTTTACATTTAGCATTTTATCGCTAAGCATTATAGAATCAGCGTGACATTTATTGTCTTTATTAAATACGCAATCCGCTTTACATTGAATAAGATTAGGTGCATCGGATAAAAATTCATCACTGGCTTCTAGTTCTTTAAAAGTTTGTTCTAGCATACCACCTGCTCTTTTCATTTTTGATTCGCAAATTCCTTTGTCATTAACAGATATTATGCCTGCATTACAATGACCTTTTAGGTTGTGTTGACAATTACTAGTTGTACATTTTAGTTGTAACATTTTATTTCCTCCTAAATTGTAAAATTAGTATTTGCAAAACATTTTTTTTTATCAAAAAAAAGTTAAGCATTTTTGCTTAACTTCTTTTTTATGATTTTATTAATTTAATTTATAAATATTTTTTTACTTTGCCCCTTGTCCATTTCCGTTATTTGATTGTTGACCATTGGTCTGTTGTTGACCATCAGATTCAGTTTGACCATCGGATTGCTGTCCTTTAGGCTCTTGTTGCCCATTAGGCTGTTGTTGCCCATTAGGCTCTTGATTACCATTAGGCTGGTTATTATCGGGTGAATTAGGGCTTATAGGGTCGTGATTTAATAATATACGTAAATTGCTCATTGACATAGTCTCCAATTCGTCTTCGGTGTATGTATTATCTTCCTCGGCTAAAATTTGGTTTATCAATTGCATTTTAGCTGGAGATATTTTTTGATATTCCTCTCGTTTTTGACAATTTTCCATACGGTGAATTGGCATATTAATATTTGCGGTCTCATTTTTATTATTAAACTTCTCTTGAAAAGTGTTCATTACCTTAGCTGCTTTATCTTGATTATTACCTGTAGTCGAAATATATAATTCGTTACCATCGGACATATATCCATTCACTGATAAAATGTCAATTATATATTCACTTACGCTTTCTAGGGAATTATCTTCTGCCTTTCCTAAATCAAACAAACCTTCGGCGTCATCATTTAATGCTACTATATCCGTAACTTTATTTGTTGGCGTTACCATTAATTTTATAGATGGATTCACATCGATATAAAGTTCGGTTTGTGGCGTATTGTTATAAACGGAAATACCTGATGTCGCTCCAACAACGACCATAAGGATAATAATTGCCGCAACCATAGCTCCTTTATATTTAGTCCACCATAATTTCGATTTTTTTGGTTTTGTAGGCATCACTGCTCTACTTGCAATATTAAGAATATTTATTTCGGGAGTATAAACATTACTAGATTTTAATTTATTTTCTATTTCAAATTTTTTCATTATTTATCCTCCTTTTCCAAGTGATTTTGTACATTTTTTAATGCTTTAGCGTATATCCACCTTGTAGTGGCATAACTTTTACCTATTGTCTTTGCTATCATACTGTGTTGCATATCTCCAATAGTATGTAGATACAAAACTTTGTATTCTTCTTTACTTAAACAAGATTTTGCTACTCTCAAAATTTCTTGAGCTTCAAAATTATCTTTAATTTCTGCCGTATCAGTTATATACTTTTCATCGAAAGCAACCAATCTTTTTCGCTTTCTATAAATATCTAAAGCTAGATTGTGTGCTATTTTATAAATCCAAGCCTGCGGTGAAGTTCCTATTCTATAGGTATAAATTTTTTCAATAACTTTTATATAGGTTTCTTGCATAACATCTTCAGCATCTTGCGTTGAATTTAATATACTTTTTGCAATGGAAAAAACGGTACGCTTTGTTTGATTATAAACTTCTACCAAAGCATACCGATCTCCATTTCTGATTTTTTGTAATAATTTTTCTAAATCCATATTTTATTAAACTCTCTTTACATAAAATTACTACTAAAATCACATTTTGTCAATACTTACAATTCTATAATAAACTCGATTGCAAATTAAACGTTCTGGTTGTCGGATCCTTTAGAAGCCTCATTTCCATTATCTTCATTTACTTCACTACCATTGTTAGATTGTTGATCAACATTTGTACCTTTTTTACTACTTTGGAATTCTTTTATTCTTTGTTGAATATTAGCTTTGTTTTGTGAAAAATTTCTACTATGCGTATTTATTTTAGCTTCTTCATTATCGCAATCAGCTTGTCTTTCTTCACGTAACTGTTGCAATTCTTCTTCAGATAAATTAGCATTCTCTGATAAGTCTTTATTTCTTCCAAATTGTTGCCCAACGCCGTTGTTTTCGCATTGTTCTTTTCTTGTTGTATGAATAAGGTCTAGTAGTTCATTAATTGGTGTATCTTTTAGTTCGTCTATCGATTTACCTGTTACATCACAAGCTACTAATAGAATTTTTACATTACCTTTAGATAAACCAAGTTCTTCAGCTTGAGCCGAATAAGCATCTAAAGTTTCTTGAGAAACTCTACCCAAAATACCGTGTTCTGCAAAATATTTATGCATGTGCTCTTCGATTAAACCATAGGTCTCTTCGTCTGTTTCACCATCTTCATCAATAGCGCCTACTTCAACCTCTTCTCCTTCTGTATCTACATCAATCAAACCAGCTTCTACGGACATATCTATTACTTCTTCAACTGCATCTTCAATAGGCATACCTTCTAGATCACTATCAACTAAAATTAATTCCGCTTCTTCATTACTCGCATTATAAGTAGAAACAACTCCATCTTGTACAATAAATTCTACTTCCGGAACTGTATCAATAGTGACATATGAATAATTTTCACTATCATTTGTTGCTGTTTCACTATTTGTCGTTGGAATATCACAAGCAACTAGCACCCCTGTTAAACCAACTATAGTTAATACAACTAGTAACCCTGTTAGTAATTTTTTCATTTAATGCCTCCTTTTATTGGCGTTTTATTTTTTTACACATATATAACGCACGAGGTCAACAAAATGTTGGTGATATTCTAAAAAAAAATAAAAAAAACTACAA
>JBAXZI010000081.1:0-6766 GCA_041670385.1 Clostridia bacterium
ATAGTACCGTTAGCGCTATCCATATGTAAATGTATTATATTACTATAACCATAATGTAAGGCTACTACAATAGTCTTGTAATCAATTTCAGAATAAACATGGATTGTTTTTGTTGCTAGTACACCATCACAACTTATAGTAATTACTTTATCCCCCTCAGTTGCTGTATCAAATCCATCTAAAACAAAACCAACAGGTAAAGTGATTTCATTGCTATAAACAGAATTTTCTTCATCTCCTATTTGTCCAAGATTTCCATTTGCTAATTCATATGATATAAAGCCCAAAAGACTTGTATCATTAACACAATAATAATCACATAAATGATTTAGACTTATTGAAACCACACTATTTGTTTCAATTACATTATAAATCACTTTTTTAGATTGAAGCCCCATGTAAGTATAGTAAGTTGTATATTCACCAACTTCTTCAAAAACACAATGATCATAGGTATTTGTACCATCTGTAACAACAAATTTTATTTCACCGCTAACCATTTTTGCATCAAACTCTTCAACTGTAAGATTGACATTAGAATACCCATTGCCATATATAACTTTATTACTATACCTATTAACAGCCATATCACATGGATTATCTTTTACATAATAGTCTTTAATTGAATAACCAACTGTAAATCCAGTTACTTTATTTGCATCTTCCTCTGATATAACTTTTATTTCCTTAGTATCTGTACAATCTGCATAAGTAATTGAAATAGAGCCTATTCCTACTACAGATGTATCATAAACTAAGACACAATTCTCAAGTGCGATATCAGAATAATCATAACCATTATTAATAGTCGCAGTTACTTCAAATAAATCATTACTAATCTCTTTATTTTGAATAAAAGTGTATTTTGACAATGCCACTGTAATGTCAGTAACTTTATTTCCTTCTTCTAAAACATTAATCCACATTTCTTTAGAGAATCCATCACAAGTTATTGTAATAAATTGATAGCCAGATTTTGAATTATCATAATTTGACACCATATCAGCAGTAATTATAACTTCAATCGATGCCCCATTATCTTGCATAAATTCAATAGTTCCACTAATATCATCACCTTTATTTATAGCACTTATATCAATATTGGTTATGCTTGTTTTCTTGATGCTCTCTTCATCATAAACACAATAACTAAATGGAATATATATTTTTCCAAAAAATTCATCAGCAACAGAAATATATCCAATAAATTCTCCTTCTAAAGAAGTATCAACATTTATAATTTCATTATCAATTGGCATAGAATGAATTGCATAAGTAATTTCATCAATAAACACCTTATATTGTGGAAAAGAATAGCTTAAAGAAAAATTAAAATCTGATAATCCTGAAAAATTTAGAGTATCACCTTTTTTTATTACTTAATTGCCCATCTCATTTTTGCAGAATGAGCACGCGGATTGACATAACATTCTTCAGCAGATGGCCTAATAACATCCCTTGCTATTTCGCTATAAACACCTTCATTTCGAAATTGCTTAAAAGAATTTTTAACTAATCTATCTTCACCGGAATGAAATGTTAATATTGCGACACGTCCATTAGGTGCAAGCATCTGTGGAAGTTTTTCTAAAAATCCATAAAGAGCATCATATTCATTATTTATTTCAATCCTAAGTGCCTGAAATGTTCTTTGACAAGATTTTTTTATAGCTTTCTTTCGTTCATTGTTAGGTATAAATGCAAGAGCATTGCTAACAATCTGTGATAATTGATTAGTAGTGGTTATCTCTATACCTTCTTTTTTTTCTTTAGCTATTGCGTGTGCTATTTGCTCTGCATATGGTTCATCAGAATTATTTATTAACATTTCCTTTATTTCCATATAAGACAATTCTTTTAATTTATCTGCCGCAGTAATGCTTCCTTCAGGGTCTAACCGTAAATCTAGTGGTCCATTATACTTGAAAGAAAAACCTCTTTCCGGGTTATCAATTTGCATTGAAGAAACGCCTAAATCAGCCAATACAAAATTAAATTTTTTGCCTTGACTCATTACCTTATCAATGTTTGCAAAATTCAATTGTTGGATAGTTAAAATATTAGAGCCGAAACCTAAATTTTCCAATCGCTCTCTAGTCTTTGCTAATTCTATTTTATCAACATCAATAGCATATAAATGTCCTTCATTTTTAAGACATTTTAACATTTCCTGTGTATGTCCGCCAAAACCTAATGTTGCATCCAAACCAATTTGATTCGGTTGTATATCTAAAAACTCTAAAATTTCTTTAACGCAAATAGAAATGTGCATTCCAGCGGGTGTCTTGCCCTTTTGTATAATTTTTGCTACATCATCTGCATATATTTCAGGCTGTAATTCCTTGTATTTTTCTTTATAACTTTTAGGATGAGTTCCTTTATACCGAACACGCCTAACGTGTTCATTTTCTTGATTTTCCATTATGTAACCTCAATATTTCATAACTGCTTTAATTCCATAATATTACGATTATGAATATTATTGTAAAATACCTAAAAACTTTTGTTTATTTTAGTCTATCTTAATTTACTTCAAAAATTTAGTCGTTCGCTTGTTTTTGTGTTATGTTTATTCTTTATCCGCCAAAAAATCTATTAATAAATCAATTGCAATATTTGCCTCAGCCAAACTAAACTTCCGTTGAAACTCGTGTTTTAATTTATAATTAGAAGATACAGGAAGATATGCGGTTGTGTCAATATTATATTCTTCAAGTTTTGTTTGCATTTCTAAATTTTGATTATAGAAAGGGTCATCCGAACCGCAAAGTAAAAATGTAGCAGGATAATTCGTTGTTACATTATTAATAGTATTGAGTTCATCTATTCTCTCAAAGTTTTCATATTTTTTTACACCGGTAAACATCCACATAGCATCATTTACAAACGGAAACTTAGTGTCTCGTATTGTAAATGCATTATAAAAACCGCAATTAAGAACAACACCTTTTAATTGTTGTGAATTTATTGCCGGCACTATATCAATTTTATTTTTAAATTCCAAGTTAGTATAAAAAGCTCCAAGCATTCCGGTTAAATGTGCACCAGCACTATCTCCGCCTATAAAAATTTTATCTGCATTAATATGGTAGATACCGCTATTTTCTGTCAAAAATGCTATTGCTTCATTCGCTTGTATTAATTGTGCGGGATATTTTTCTTCAGGGGCAAATTCATAATTAACATTAGCTACTATATAATTCTCGTTTGCAATAATTCTGCAATAAGGTACAGCACTAGCCTTATCTCCACCTACATAATAACCACCGTGAAAATAAACTAATAACGGCAAATCATTAGTAATTACCTTCGGAATTATTATATCCATCTGATTATTATTATAACTTGAAGTATAAGTTATATTTGATGCTACCATTGTATTTTCACAAATCGAAGCATAATTGTCCGGTTCCGGAAGTTCATCGGATACTCGGCAAGCAGTTTTTAATATTATATTTTGCACTCCATAAGTGAATGGCATAGTAAGTGCTGTGCATCCTATTATTAATACAATTACAATTACTACTATAAACCATATCCTTTTATAAAAAGGTTTTTTATTATTTTTCATATATTTATTATAACTTAAATAATTATTTTATTCAATATATTTTTCAAAAATTATAGGTTCAAAGCCCAAAATTTAGAATTTTGCACTACCACGCAACTACTATTACTATATATTAGGACACCACCAAACAACAAACGCAATATATAGAATGCAACACGCAACAACAAACGCATTATATATAGAACGCACACCGAACTACAAACGCTATATATACAACAACGGCAAACGCCGAATAAAATTTTTAAAGGAGTTTTTTATGAAAAAACTAGATTTTTTAATACCGATAATGAAACAATACGAAATTTATTTATCAAAAGAAAAAAATGAGGATTACGAGATAAATCCAGAACAATTTGATAAATTCAGAGAATTGTTTTTACAATTTGAACAGATTACTAAAAATTGCGATGGAATTTTCAAACCCATACAAATGATACCTAAAGAATTACATGGTTATTTGACGGCTACTTTTATTGTATTTAATATTTACGGAAGTGATTTACTGAACTTTAGCAAAGCATTATCTAATGCCTCCGCCATTTCTATAGACATCACAGGAAAAAAAGTAGAAATAGATATTGTTGTGCCCAATATATTTAGAAAAAAACAAAATTAAAAAAGTTGATTTATTAAGCAAAAAATATTACTAATAATAACTTATAATAACATACTAACAATAAATAGAATTATCCTATAAAATTATCTCTAGCTAGGATTAAAACAATTTTGTCCCTCATTATATTTTGTTTTATCTATAAAAATCGAAAAATTTAGTCAAAAAAAATAAATTTCTTTACATAATATTTTTTTAATCCTATAATTAATATTATAGTAAATTTTTCATATAAACACACAAGGAGTAATAATGGATAATTCAGCTGCAGGTAAAGTCAATACCAAAACCAAATTTTTCTATGCTATGGGTGAATTCCCTGGCGGATATCTAACTACAATATTAAGTTTCTTCTTTTTAATATACCTAACTGATTACGTAAAAATTTCCCCAGGATTTGCGGGTTTAATATTGTTTTTAGGTTTTCTTTTTGATGGAATAACCGACCCTTTAGCTGGATATTTAAGCGATAGGTCAAAAAATAAATTTGGTCGTCGACGCATATTTATGTTATCTGCAATTGTACCATTAGGCATAGTATTTGCGGCTTTGTTTACAATACCATCTTTTTGTATTGCTCTTTCACAGCCACTCAAAATATTAGTTGTTTTAGTTATTTATTTTATTTATATAATGCTATATACATTATACACAACACCATATTTTGCGATAATAAATGATATTACCGACAATTATGATGAGCGTACCTCAATGATGTCTTGGCGTATGTCGCTTTCCATTCTTGCCGTACTTATAAGTGTAGTTATTCCAGATTTTCTTGGATTATCGAATGTACAAACATTCAGCACTAAAGGTTTTGCCTTAAATGGTGCAATCTTTGCTGGTCTAGTAATAGGTGCTGGTCTTATCTCTACTTTTGGAATGAAAGAACGACCAAATATTAAGGCTGAAACTAAAAAATTCTCTATCAAAGCATATTTTGTAGATTCTTGGAAATGCGCTCCTTTTAGACAAGCTTGTCTTTGTTATTTTTGTTCGTTCGCTTGTCTTGCCGCAATAAACACTTGTATGATATATTACCTAAATTATTATTTGCAACTTCCTGAATTGTTTTTACCAATAGCAGGTGGTGTTATGATTATAGCAATAGCTTTCCTTCCTTTTTGGAATGTTATGTGCAAAAAATTCGGTAAAAAGAAATCACAAATTACAGGAGCTATTTTAATAAGTATAGGATTACTTCTTCTAGCAACCGTTCCTGCAAGTCTAGGCGGTGCTGTTGGCGAAGTAGGACAACTTAGTACTATAAATTTAACAATGGGTCAATCTCTAGCAATATTCCCCGTTGTCGCGTATATAGCAACAATAATTATTAGTTGTGGTTTTTCCGCACTCCAAATGATTTCTTCAGCAATCATTCCGGATGCAATTAATTTTTCTTCAGATAAAAACCAAAAAAATGAAGGTGCTTTTTATGGAGTAGTAACTCTTGTATTCAAAATTGGTACAGGTTTCGCCTCATTATTTATCGGTTTAGTCCTACAAATTACAAAGTATGTAGAACCACCAACGAATATGACAGAAGGTCAAATTATTATTCAACCACATTTAGCACAATTAGGTATTTTATTTGTATTCGTAGCACTACCTTGTATCCTAGCAATTTTATCAATATTAGCATTAAAGAATTACAATGTTGATAGAGAAAAGCTAGCACAACAAATAAACGGAAAATAATTTTAAAAATTAAAAATTATAATTACTAATGTTAACAAAATAAGTAACGACTGGATTATCCAGTCGTTACTTATTTTTTATATCTTTCTAGCAAATAGCTGGCTATACCTAATCTATTAACATATAAAATACTAGTATATTGAGTATGTTCTTTGCCAAAACTCAATTTATGAGGGTGTAAGCATTGAATGAAATAATTTATTTAATAATAATGGCAATTACTAGTATACTTGTACTTTTTATACTATCAAAATTACTTGGCAAAAAACAAATAGCACAACTAGAATTTATTGATTATATAATGGGTATTTCCATAGGTTCTATTGCTGCGGAAATGGCAACTGATATTGGGGAAAAACCTATGTATTATTACATTATTGCTATGGTTATTTTCTTTTTAATAGATTTGATATTTTCGTTTTTAAGCAGAAAACAACCTTTTTTCAAACGGCTTCTTAAGGGTCGCCCCTTAACTATTATTTATAACGGAAGAATTAATTATAAAACCCTTAAAAAAAGCAAATTAGATATGGATGATGTAATAGCCCTATGCAGAAACAAAAATTATTTTAATTTAGACCAAATAGAATATGCAATTCTTGAAAACAATGGCAGTATAAGTATATTGCCCAAAGAAAATTTTACACCTGTAGTTACATCTGATATAAATTGTGAATTGCCAAAAGCAAAATTACCGTGCTACCTAATTTTAGATGGCAAAATATCATATTCAGCATTAAATGAAATTAATAAAAATGAAAATTGGCTATTTTCAAAACTTAATATAAATGATAAAAAAGACTTAAATAAAATTATACTTGCAAGCTATGATTATCAAAAAAACACAATAAACGCGACTTATAAAAATTAAAAAAGACAACATA
>JBAXZI010000082.1:0-6727 GCA_041670385.1 Clostridia bacterium
ATTGTGAATTATGTTGTATTTGTATTACTCTTTTAATTTACTGATATTTTTATTGATTTTGTCTTCTCTTCATTTTTTCTGAAAAAATGATATGCAGTTGTCAATGTACAAATTTATCTCCAAACAACAGTTTGGAACGTGGTAGGCTGAAGTGGGCTCGAACCACCGACCTCACGCTTATCAGGCGTGTGCTCTAACCAGCTGAGCTACCAGCCTATATAATGTAAACACACTCTAACTAGATAATGGTGGAGATAAACGGGATCGAACCGTTGACCCCCTGCTTGCAAGGCAGGTGCTCTCCCAGCTGAGCTATACCCCCGAACTCTATGTCCGCCTTCTAGAATGCTTGTTTATAATAACACTAAACTAAGGTGTTGTCAATTATTTTTTGGTAGGTTTTTAAAAAAATCTTTTTTATTGTTCCTTTCTTATATTGACTATTTATAATTATTTGTGTTAAACTTATTATACTAAATAGTAGAGGTGCAATAATGATATTTGAATTTCCAAAAAAATTAATCAACTTAGGTGCTGATTATACAATATTTGACAAAAACAATGATTTTTTATGTAGTGTTGACTTTGTCAAGGGTGGTTTGATTATTAATAATTCAACAAGCAAATTGATTGCACAAGTTATTAAGGATAAAAAAGGCGTCCTTATTAATATTGCGGACAGCCCTTCTATATATATAGATGAAGATATTAATATCAAAGAATATTTAGTTGCTGATAAAAATATGGATAAAGATGTTGACACAGCTAAAAGGCGTATTCCAAAATTTGATTATTTCACCTTTGGTGATCTTTATACTTATAGTTATGACCTATTTCAAAAAAGCAAGGATGAAACCAAACCTATTGTCATTGCCAATATAATTAATAATCCGCTTAACGATGATATTTTCAAAGTTCGTATTGATGATGATTGCAATATTCTAAAAACTTTGTGTATTATTTTTGCAATTTCAATGCTTATCTATTAATATTGTTTACCTTATTATAATAAACCCTTTTTTCACATTATAAATTTTTTAACTTCCAATGCAGTATGTTCATTCTCTACTATATTATAATGAGTAGTTTTTGGAGTAAAAATTACTATTCCGTCGACTAGGCTTTTTGCTATAAGTTCGGTATGATTTTTATTGATAACATCATTTTCAGCGCCAATAACTAGTGTCGGTACTTTTATTTTGCCCAATTCATCCTCATTTATGCCAAAATCGACAATCATTAACTTCTGTAATTTATGTAATCTTCTTATTTTGGCATTTAATAATCCCAGTGAAGTTATTATGTAAACAAGTTTTATTCTTAATTTTTCTTGATAATGGATAGCATCAGCATTAAAATTGCCACTAATTAGTACCATTCTTTCTATTACTTCCTGCTTTTTACTTGCCATTGCCATTGCAACATTAGCGCCATCGCTAAAGCCAACTACATTTACTATGCCTAAATTAAGTTTATCTATAAATTCTAGCATATCATCAGCAAATTGGATAATGGACATTTCACCTTTACAATCGCTATCCCCGTGACATCTTGAATCTACCAAATAAGCAGTATATTTTGTAGGTTCAAATTTATTAAGCATTTTGGCAAATATTTTATGGTCTTCGCCATTGCCGTGCAAAAATAAAATTTTCTTTTCTCCGCTACCTATTGTTAAATAGGCTAAATTGCAACCATTTATATTTATATTATTCATAAGTTAAAAACACAACTCCTTTATTGCATAGTAATATATTTTAGCTGCTGTGTAAAACTCATCTAAATCTATATACTCATCTACGCAATGTATTTTTGCTTTACTACCAGGAAACACTGGGCCAAAAGCAACACCTAAAGGCAATACTCTAGCATAAGTACCCCCACCAATTGTAATTGGCTTTGCATTTACTTTCATAACCTTGTTATAAGCATTAAGCAAGGTCTTTACTAAATAATGGTCTTCCGCTACATATAATGGTTTGTGGAAAAACACTTGTTCTATTTCCATATTTGGCAAACCATTTTTTAATATACTTGTTACTTGGTCTTTATCATAGCTAATTGGATATCTTATATCCAATTCCATTACTATTTTATCGTTTACAATATTTATTGTCCCTAAATTAAGTGTAAGAATACCGCTTATTTCATCAACCAAATTAAGTCCTATCTTTTCACCATTATGACTGCTAAAAATCTCAAATAATTCTTGAAATTCGGGTTCTTTTTGTCCTAAAAACTTGAAAAGCTTATAAATAGCGTTTACTCCGCCTTTCGGTGCCGAACCGTGATTTGATTTGCCATAAAAGCTAATTATATAATCGCCATTATCATCTAATACATAATCGATATTACTATTTTTAATAAAATCTCCATAAATTTCACTCGATAATGTAGCAATTGCTTTATCTGGTACCATATTTGCCCTTTCTCCGCCACGAATTTTCAATATTCCTTTTGGCAAATTCATACTTATTTTATGATAAACAATACCTTTTTCACAATTGATTACCGGGAAATCACTGTCTGGTGATATTCCGAGTACGGGCATTTCTTCAGTTTCCTGGTATCTATCCATACATTTCCAACCGCTTTCTTCATCACAACCTAAAATAAATCTTATACGCTTTTTAGGGACTAAGCCTTCTTCTAATAGTTTAGCTACTGCGTAAAGACAACAAATAAATGGACCTTTATCATCTAATGCACCTCTTGCATAAATTTTATTATCACTTAAAGTCGCACTAAATGGAGGAAAGGTCCAGCCATCACCGACTGGCACAACATCTAAATGACATAATATACCAAAAAGCTCGCCTTCTCCAACTTCGCCATAACCACAGTATCCTTCTACATCTTTCGTTGAAAATCCTAAATTATTAAGTAAATTGAGCGAATAATCAAGACATTTTCGCAATTCTAGTCCAAAAGGTGCATTTTCGCTTTCCACGCCTTCTACACTTTCAAAATGCAAAATCTCTTGCAACCACTCTAAAGCTATATTATCATTTATTTTCATAATTTAATTATCTCCTAAACTTAATTGGTTTATTCTACGCACTTACAGTAAAAAATGTGAATTATCCAATTAAATTAAGACTAAATTTTATTCTTCTAATACTTTCAGTTTTACCCAATATTTCTGCCATTTCTACTGCTCCGCCTGGGGTAGAGGCACAACCTGTTAGTGCAACTCTGCAAGCAAACTGCATTTGCCCTTTTTTGATGCCTAATTCCTCACATTTTTCTGTTATTAGAATATCAAGGTCACTTGCTAGTCCACTTTCCCACTTTTCAAACAATTCAAGTGAAGAAATAAGAACATTTTTAGCTACAAGAGCATCAGTTTTCATTCTTTTATGGTTATATAATGCTAAGTCATATTCTCCAAATTCTTCAATAAAAGCTACCATTTGAGGTATTTCGGAAAATATTTCTATTCTTGTTTGCAATAATTTAGAAAATTTATCATAATCATATTTACCACAAATAACACTTTTTTCATAAAACGGTTTTGCCAAAGTACAAAATGTATCAAAATCAAGTTCTTTTATATAAAGTCCATTAAGCCACGCCATTTTCGTTTCATCAAATATAGAAGATGATTTACTTATCCCGTCTACCGCAAACATTTCTATTAGTTGTTGCATAGATAATTTTTCTTCATTCCCTTTTGGTGACCAACCTAGTAAAGCTATATAATTTACTATTGCTTCAGGCAAATATCCTTTTGATAAAAAATCTTCAAAATTCGCATCGCCATATCTTTTTGATAATTTCCTTTGTGCATCTTTCATAATAGGTGGAAGGTGCATATAAATAGGTTTTTCCCAATTAAAAGCCTCATACATCAAATTGTATTTTGGTGTAGAAGAAAGATATTCCGTCCCACGCATAACGTGAGTAATTTTCATAAGATGGTCATCTACCACATTTGCAAAATTATATGTAGGCATTCCATCACTTTTCAACAAAATTCCATCTTCCATATCGGCACAAGGAACATTTATTGTACCATATACCATATCGTGATAAGAAGTCATACCTTCAATAGGCACATTTTGTCTTATTACATAAGGTACTTTAGCATCTAATTTTGCTTGGATTTCTTCCTTTGAAAGATTCAAACAATGTTTGTCGTATTTTTTTATGCCATTTGCATCACATAAAGTATCCAATCGGTTTTTATCACAAAAACAATAGTATGCTCCGCCTAATGTTACTAACTTTTCTGCATAAACTTTATACAAATCTTTTCTTTCACTTTGGATATAAGGACCTACCCCACCGTCTTTATCCGGTCCTTCATCGTGGACAATTCCCGCTTTATTTAAGGTGTAATATATTTTTTCTATAGCACCCTCAACAAATCTTTCCTGGTCCGTGTCTTCTATTCTTAAAATAAAATCTCCGCCATTATTTTTGGCATATAAGTAAGCATATAAAGCTGTACGCAAATTGCCTATGTGCATAAATCCTGTTGGACTTGGTGCAAATCTTGTCCTTACTTTCATATTAATTCCTCCAAAAATTTTATTACTTTTTCAAAAATATTGTATCACATTTTTTGTTAAAAAAATAGTATTTTTACAAAAAAGGCAAGAGTTATCACTCTTGCCTGAATATTTACTTATAAAATGCTATTTATCCTATACTTCATCTGATTTTTCTACATTAATAATGTATTCTTCAGCTTTTATAATATTATATATGTCATTATCCGTAAATGCTTTATCTGTTACCAGCTCAATTTCTGCAAATAAGCCATTATCGGTATTAGATGTCTTTAATTTTGTCAGCTTTATTGCACTAAAAACATATTTTATCCTATCTAATGTACCATCTTCTAGCAATTTTACACTCAATTTTAGTGTCAAATAATTACGCCTGTTCAAAAAATGGAAACGGCGTTGATGTAACAATACTTGCAATACTATTAGAATTGCTGTGCTTGCTGTGCCGATAACATACATACCCGCACCAATAGCAAGTCCAATTCCGGCTGTTGTCCAAATTCCTGCTGCCGTAGTAAGTCCACGCAATATATCACGACGATAAAAAATCATTCCTGCGCCCAAAAAACCAATTCCAGTAACTACTTGCGCAGCTATACGAGAACCATCAAATTTTGCATCGCCTGCTTGTAATAAATCATCAAAACCATATTTACTAACTAACATCATAATAGCCGCCGCCAAACAAACAATAGCATGCGTACGCACTCCTGCTTCTTTAGATCTCGATTTTCTTTCAAATCCTATTGCAAAACCGCAAACAGTCGCTAGCAATAAACGGCATAACCAGTCTAATAAAAATTGGTCATTCCCAAATTGCAAATCTATTATCTTAAAAATAGCTAATAACATTATTTCTCCTATTTATTTATTTGAATTATAATTTTGTATTATAACACTATATGTGTACAATGTCAATACTCATATTCGTTTTTATATGCAATAAATTGCTAAATATGTGGTTTTTTGTAAAAAATAAGCACTACTTAGTATCATACAATTAATATGATAATAACTAGTGCTTTTATTAAAACTTTTATAACTACTTACTACTATCAACTATCGGTTGGGCATCTTTATTTGCACAAAGAACCATCATTAAATTTGATACCATTCTTCCTTTTTCTGCATCAGTAAAATTGACAATTTGATCTTTCTCTAATTTGTCTATTGCAAGTTCTACCATACCTACAGCACCTTCTACTATCTTAACTCTAGCATCAACTATTGCTTTTGCTTGTTGTCTTTGCAACATAACTGCTGCTATTTCTTTTGCATAAGCTAAATGAGAGATTCTCGCTTCCAAAACTCGAATACCAGCAACTTCTACTCTAGATTGTAATTCTTCACAAAGCATTTTACTAATTTCTTTAGAACTGCCTCTTAGTGATTTTTCATCAGTTTCTTCATCTAAATCTGAAATATCATATGGGTATTGCCTTGCTATATTACGAATAGTTGCATCAGATTGTATACCTATATATTTTGCATAGTTATCTACATTAAAAGTAGCTTTTGCTGTATCTACTATTTCCCAAATTACAACAAACCCTATTTCTATTGGATTACCTTCCAAATCATTAACTTTTTGTTTGGTATTATCTAAGGTCATTGCTTTAAGAGATATTTTATTCCCATTTAATTTTAGTCCATTTGCCAAAATTTTTGCACCAGGATTAAAAGATGTACAAAATGGATTTACATAATGAAAACCTTCCGTTTTTAATGTGCCTTGGTATTTACCAAATAGCAATAAAACCAATCCTTCATTCGGCCCTAATACTTTAAATCCGATAGGAAATATACAAACTACTAATATTAATAAAAACCCGATTACACTTAGTGCTGGTATTTCCGAAATAAAACCGCTTGCGATAAATCCTATGCAAAATGCTAATATTAAACCAAATACTCCTAGCATTGACCAACCACTTTGAGATTTCATCGAAATTTCCGAATAATCTTTATTTTTCTCTAACTTTACATTTATATCATTTTCTTCCATAATAGTCCTCCCATATACTCATATTTATAATTATAACACCGAAGAAATAAAATTTCAATTCACTTTTTATGTTTTATTAAAAAAATTTGTTGGTTTGTCAATGATGTTGGACAAATTGGATAAAAATATATTGGGGGCAATCGTTCCAATTCCCCCAAACCCCCTTTCCTCATAATTTTCCCTTTGTTTGTTGTAGGTATTGCAAAGG
>JBAXZI010000083.1:0-6680 GCA_041670385.1 Clostridia bacterium
ATTGGCTATTTTCAAAACTTAATATAAATGATAAAAAAGACTTAAATAAAATTATACTTGCAAGCTATGATTATCAAAAAAACACAATAAACGCGACTTATAAAAATTAAAAAAGACAACATATTTATGCTGTCTTAAATTTGTGGTGACCCCTAGGAGATTTGAACTCCTGTAGCCGCCTTGAGAGGGCGGAGTCTTAACCGCTTGACTAAGGGGCCTAACACTACGAAAATTATAGTATCATAAGTTTTATTTTTTAGCAAGTATATTACCTAATTATATGTGGACCTGGATCTTCAAAGGTTAATGGATCTTCATAATTTATAGTCACATAAGATAAATCAATTGTCAAAGTTGCTAAGCAACCATAAAATGCGTGTGCAGCTAAATCAATTCCGCTAGCATTTTGATTGTTTTGCAAAGTTAATTTATACAAACTTGCTGGAATTTTTGTAGCATTATCATTATAAGTTAATGCACCAAATATATATCCTAAATGAGTTGCACCAGAACCATCAAAGTTTTCTCCAATAAAGGATAGTGTTAATTCTTTCAATCCTGTACAACCTTCCAACGCACCAAAACCTATATGAGTTAAACATTTATTAAATGCAATATTTTCCAACTTAATACAATTTTTGAAAGCATTTTGCATAATATTAGACACACTACAATAAGTAACAAAACTAATATTCGCTAGATTGCTACAATTTTCAAATGCACTTTCGCCAATAGTAACTAAATATCTTGGGAAAATTATACTTGTTAGAGTAGTATTATTTTTGAATGCATTATTCCCTATAGAAATTACATTATCGTATATTTCTATAGTCTTTATATTTATGTAATAGAAAGCGTAATCTGCTATATCATAATTTGGCATATTAGTATTATTAAGTAAAATTACTTTATTTAATGTACTAGGTACAAAAGCATAATCATTATAATTTGCTCCACCAAATAGATAGGCAAAATAAGTATTATTAGCAGTGCCATCTCCAACGAAAGGAATACTCATACTAACCATACTATTACAGTTTGCAAAAGCATTAGTACCGATAGTTGTTACCGTTATTGGAATATCAATTGAAGTAAGCAAGCTACAGTTAGCAAACGCACTATTCCCGATGCTAATTAAATTATTAGGTAATTTTATTTGTTTTATATTCTCAAAACCACTAGCAAATACATTATCAGCAATACCCAATACATAATTAGGTAGAGTTATTATTTCACCAGATTTTTTATGATAATTTTCTAGCATACCAGTAGCTGTAATTATTTCCAATATATCTACACCATTTTCGATATCGACCCAAGCTGCCTCATTTTCGATATTTGCAGTATAATAGCCATTCGGGAATATAAATGATATGCTTTTACCACATCCCGCAAATACACTTTCGCCAAAAGTAATATTACTAGTTGCATCTTTAAAGTAA
This sequence comes from Clostridia bacterium, assembly GCA_041670385.1. GTDB lineage: Bacteria > Bacillota > Clostridia > Christensenellales > DTU072 > CAG-1782. The sequence continues at coordinate 1,443 of JBAXZI010000083.1, forward strand.
ATTACTTTAAGTCCACCACATAGATTAAATACATAATTATCTAAATGTGTTAAACTAGTTGCATTTATTTCTATAGTAGCTAGCGAAGCTAAATTATTAACATTCTCATAATTATCAAAAGCATAATCTGAAATTCCAATAACAGGTTTGTTGATAACAATTTTAACTATCTCACCACTAGCAATACTCACATATATTCTATAAATTTCCGTTTCAGCTTCTTTTTTCGTTATATAATAGCAACCGTCTACTTCAATATTTTGATCAAATTCATCTTTAGCATAACTAGTGCCAGCATTATTCAATTTAATGCCAACTAATATATTACCTATAATTACCAAACCATTTTGGTTTAATTGCCATTTTGTATTAGCAAAAGCATCTTTGCCTACTGTTGTTAAATTAGTACCAACAAAATTTAAGTTTTCAAAATTTTCAAGACAATTTTTGAATGCTTGCTCACCTATTGTAACTAATGTATCTGGTAAATTTACAGTAGTTAGGTCGTGACAACCCATAAATGCGTTATTCCCTATTGAAATTAAATGGCTACCTCCATCAAAGGTTACCAAATTTGCCGAACCCTTAAAAGCATTCGCCCCTATTCTAATTACATCATTATCTAATATAGCAGAGGATACATCGTAAGTAGCAATATCAGATTGATTACTAAAAGCTAATAAAGTACCACCTAAATAATTAGTTAATATGTGTTCGTTGTGTAATACTTTACCACTAAATTCGGTATTGTTATAATTTTGATATAAAACTAAATCCATATCTACCTTGATATAATTAGTGACAGTTTCTTGATATATTATTTCTCCCAAATTACATTCAGCAAAAACATTTTCTTCTATAAATTTTAAACTACTAGGCAAAGTAATAGCAATGATTAAAGTGCTGTTTGTGTCAAATGCTCCAGCTATTATACCTACTACATCACATAATTCTAATGTGCCATCAGCTTTCACAAACTTATGAGCCGAAGGAATTTGTAACGATACATTTTCTCCTAAGGATTGTGGCATATTGCCTTGGTCATTTACATTTTTTGAGTAATGTTCATCAATAAAGCTACTCTTATCATATTGGCTTTTATTCATATAACCAACAACAACGACTTGTCCGTCATCTATTTTTTCAAAAATCAAACCTTCACTACCTTTCTTTTTATCTATCCATTTTGCATAAAGATTTGTATCATTTTTTATATTAAGTTGGAATTTTAACAAATCATTAGGATCATAATTAATATCTGCTTTTAGTGTATAATTGCTATCATAATACCAGCCAGCAAAATAATAATCAGTAGCCCCAAGGTCTACATTATTTAGAGTAGTTTGTGAATCACTGTATGGATAATAATTATAATTGTTAACATAATTATCTTTCATAGCAGTAATAGCATCCATTTTATTAATTAAATCTAACTCAGCTTTTAACTCAAATATTTCTTTGCGTCTACTATTATAGGTATTGTTCATATCATATTGCCCAGCACTAGTATCAGTCCCAAAATATTGATTATAATAAGCTTCATCGACACCATCATAATTATAGGTTTGCAATTTTGCAATTAAATCTAAATAATTCGTAATAATTAACTGTTTTTCATTTATTAAAATTTGTATATTTGCGATAACAGCATTTATATCTCCACCATCACCATCATATTTATCATATACCAAATTATAATTAGCAAGCACATTATCATTAAACATATTGATAAAATGTTGTTTATAATAATAGAAAGACCCACTATTGCTAGCATTACCTTTATAAAGCATAGTGTCATCAATTGTTTGACCCTCACTTATTTGATAATACATAGTGCCTTCTTCAACTGCATATTTATCATTTGTATCATCACTATCAAAATAATAAGCTTCTGATTGTGTCTTATCGTGAATATATAAATCATATTCTTTGCATTTTGAATAATGCGCATAATAAACTGTATTTTTATTATGATAATCTAAATTAATAAAAATCTTTTCGGAATCTTTTAAGTAATATGTTTGTATACCGTTATAATAAATATTGTCTTTTTCGTTATAAATATCGTTATTATCCTGTTGATAAGTATTTGAACCTTCATAAGGATAGTCAAACAAATCATTATAAGGATATTCAATACCATTATTTGAAATACTGTTTTCCAAATCTATTGGCTTTTCTATTGGTTGATTTTTTGTCAAATTAGCGTAATCTGTTTGTTTCAAATACGAATTTGTAATAAAATCATAATCATAATAAATTGTTAAATTATAAGTACGGGTGTCTACATCTTGTGCATAGAATATAACATTTTCAAGAACTGTATAAGTACCCAAATTCTTGAAATTTACTTTATATTCATCAGCAGTACTACTAGGATTAGTAAACCAATTTATTTGCCATTTAGCATTTTGCCAAGCATTATCTGCTCCGACTACTCCGTCAGTGAGGAAATCACTCACAGTATGCTTCAAATAAGAATCTTCTACTTCATTCCACGCACTATATGTATTGCCATAATCGCTTAAATTAGGGTCATATAAGGCAAAATCAGTGTAATACTTTACTGTAAATTGCTTAAATACTACCGATAGTCCTGAATTGTCTTTTCTATAAAGTTTTATTGTATAATTTTTCTTTTGATATTTAGGTTTAATTGTAATTTTGCCTTGTATTTCAGTAATATTACCGTTTAAAATCTGAGCTAATTTATTACCATCTTTATCACATAATTCAAAATTGCTTGATAACTCACCTTCAAATGCTTTTGTGTCATCATTCCAAATCTGGTTTTTCTGATTATGCAATATTTCGACACCATTGCTATCTGTTGTTACATAACACCATTCTACAGAATAGCCATAAATATCTTGCAAATATAAATCATTTTTACCATCAGTAATGTATAGATTAAAATTAGCATTATATTCTCTATTGAATGCCAATGAATCCTCATCTAATGCTTTGTATGTAAGTATATTGCCTGATTTCAAATTGGCTACTGTTTGGTTTGCTAATCCATTATACGCATCAATTTCATAAGTAATTATAGTTTGTTTTGCAACAAAACTCATTTGTTGATAATTTATAGTAATTTCTGTACCATTAAATGTTAAAGAATCATCATTTATATCGACATAATCTATGCTTTCATCTAAATAAACTACCCACTTTGCAGTATGTCCTTCTTCAATTGTCATAGTATAATCGGCTAAATCAATAGTATCACCGTAATCAAATTCATTTTCAAAGCCATCTATCCCATCTACACGCACAAAACATTTTACTTTAGTATATTTAGCTTGAAAAACTAAATTTTCAGTTATTTCTGAATAATTGCTTCCACTGACTAATTGCCAATCTTGGAATATCCAACCTGGTTTATCCGTCGGATTTTTGTAACTACCATTATCCGCAGGGTCAATAGAAGTGCCATAAACTACATCAAAATTATAAACTTCTGAATTATCTATATCCAAAAATTTTACATTACAACGGCGATTATCAATCCATTTTGCATAAAATGTAGTATCCTTTTCGATTTTGTGAGGAACATCTAATCTTTCGCCATCAAAATTTATGTTATCATACCAACCATCAAATGTGAAATTGGCTTTTGTCGGATCTAAAAATGTCTTTATTACATCTGTATAGATATTAGCTACTGATGTACCGCCCATACTAACAAACATTACATTAAATTTTTCAACAACCGTTCCTTCTCTAACAGATATTGTTAGCGGAATTTGTTGCCCCTCATAATTTATTGTAATAGTATGGTCTCCTGCTATCTCAAATTTGTTTCTATCCTCAGGGCTTAGCATAGTTTCATCTAAACCAACAATTTTACTTTTTCCATTTTCATAAATTATTTTGAAAGTGATTTCCGATAAATCCAATTCATCAATATGCCCATCATTATTAAGAATATAATTACCATTATGCTGTGTTTGAATAGTATAATCGTCAATAGCGACATTATTAGAATTGGAATCAGTTGTATTTTCGCAAGCAAAAAAAAGTAGTCCTATGGTAATAACTACGACACACAATAATATTGTTTGCACCAATCGTTTTTTTGACATTAAATACATCACCTTTATTGCATTATATATATATAATATAATAACACAGCATAACAAATTATGTCAAGAAGAAGCATAGTCAGAAAGCACTGTTTTCTTGAAATTATCTAACCTTTTTGAACTATACTTTTAATTGCTTCTAAGTCTTTAATATTTATTCTATCTTTCCAAAATTCAAACATTCCTTGATCACGCATTCTAATCATTTCTCGTGACATAGACGGTCTAGAAACATTTAGGAATTTAGCCATTTCATTACGGTTCATACCCAATGATATATCCAATTTTTCTGTTTCAAGATATTTTTCATAAATAAGTTTTGCTATTTTCAAACGCATACCTTTTATGGTAATAAAACCGTTATTATTCTTTAATTCTTCTATTTTTTTACTCAACGCAAACATAATATTCTTTACTAATTTTTTTATAACCTCGTTCTCATCGTTACAACAACTCAAAAACGAATCAATTTTTAGGCACAAAACCGTACTATCTAATGCACTTACAACATTATACCCTAATTGATAAGGAGGCAAATATCCTTGTTCTAATGCGTATATTTCGCCATCTGTTAAATTATGCAAAACTTCTCTAGACCCGTTTGGTTTGGTTATATAAGCCAATAAATTACCATCAAGTAATATGCAAACTTCTTCCACCGTATAATCCTCTTTAGCGACCAATTGACCTCTACTATATTTTATTATTCTTGCATCAATTGTATCAAATACTTTATTAATTTCTTTGTCTGTAAAGTCATAAAAAATTATACAATTTCTAATTTTCTTCAATATATTCATAATAATTTATTTTCTCCTAAAAAAAGTTTGGTAGCTTAGGCTACAAAAGTATTATATAAGAATATTAATTAAATGTCAAGATAGAATTATATCTTTAAATAATGAATTTATTGCGATTTTTATTGTCATTTTTGTAATTTTTTGCTATAATAAATAGTATAAAACAAATTTTATAAAAGGTGATTTTTGATGGAAGATATCAACAAACTTGATTTATCAATATATGCAATGATGCAAACGCAAATGATTCTTGCAGACAAGAGCATCAAAGAAGTTTTGTCTACACTTGCAACAAGTGAAGAATATTGCCGTGTAATTAAAGAATGTGCAAACAACTTCGATTTTACAAAAGA
>JBAXZI010000084.1:0-6671 GCA_041670385.1 Clostridia bacterium
AATGAATCCACCATTAAGAAGTAAGGAAGATAGAGATGCTTTAGTAGAAGGGCTTAACGATGGTACAATTGATATTATAGCTACCGACCACGCACCGCATTCTATAGAAGAAAAATCAAAGGGGTTAGAATTTAGTGCATTTGGAATAGTTGGATTAGGTACGGCTTTCCCCGTGCTTTATACTAAACTTGTAAAGACTAATAAAGTGACACTTAATACAATAATAAATGCAATGTGTATAAATCCACGAAAGATATTCGGATTAAAATATGAAAATGACTATTGTGTACTTGACTTAAATGAAAAATGGACAATAGATAGTAATAAATTTTTATCAAAGGGTAGAAGTACGCCGTTTGATAATATGGAAGTTTATGGACGTAACAAAATCACTATACGTAATGGAGAAATTATATGGAACGAATTAAAAGAAAATTAGTATTAGAAGATGGAACAGAATTTATAGGTACTGGGTTTGGTTCTAATGTTGATGCTATTGGCGAAGTCGCCTTTAATACATCAATGGCAGGATATCAAGAAATTATATCCGACCCAAGTTATACCGACCAAATTATTGTAATGTCTTACCCTATTATAGGCAGCTATGGAATAACTGATGATGATTTTGAAAGTAGAATGATGACTTTGAAAGCATTTATTGTTAGAGATTATAACGATACACCAAGTAATTTTAGATATACAAAAACATTAGACGAATTGTTGGAAGAAAACGGTGTGCCTGGACTTGAGGGTATTGATACGAGAAAACTTGTTAAATTGATTAGGTCTAACGGTAATATGGTTGCTATGCTTGTAGACGCGGATAGAGATAGCGAAGAAGTACTTAAAATAGTTCGCAATTATAAATATCCTACGGATGAAGTAAGCCGTGTTAGTTGCAAAAAAAGATGGTACAGCAGAACACCTAATCATCAATATAATGTGGTGGCGGTAGATTGCGGTATCAAATTGCAAATGATTAGAGAACTTAATAGACTTGGTTGCAATGTAACAGTTGTACCATATAACATAAAAGCTGAAGATGTTCTAAATCTAAAACCGGATGGATTATATCTAAGCAATGGACCGGGCGACCCTACAAATGTGCCAGAAGTGGTTGATTTGATTAAACAAATGAAAGGTAGAGTGCCTATTATGGGCGTTTGCTTAGGACACCAATTAATTGCTTTAGCGTATGGCGGAAATACTTATAAATTAAAGTTTGGACATAGGGGTGGAAATCATCCAGTTGTGGATAAGAACACCGGACTTATTCAAATAACTTCACAAAATCACGGATATGCGGTAGATGAAAAATCTTTAGAGTCTACTAAGTTAAAGGTTACGCACATTAATATTTTGGATAAAACGGTGGAAGGAATAGAAGATAAAAAAAATATGGTATTTTCGGTACAGTTCCACCCAGAAAGTGCACCAGGACCTAATGATAGTTTGAAATTATTTGATAAATTTATTGATAATATGTGTGATTGGAGGAACAAATGCCAAAAAGAAAAGATATAAAAAAAATATTAGTAATAGGTAGTGGACCAATTGTTATCGGACAAGCAGCCGAATTTGATTATGCCGGTACACAAGCTTGTATGGCATTAAGAGAAGAGGGATATGAGGTAGTTTTGGTTAACTCTAATCCAGCCACAATAATGACAGATAAAACAATGGCAGACAAAATTTATATGGAGCCATTAACACTTGAATATGTGGCTAAAATTTTGCGTTTTGAAAGACCTGAAGCTATTGTCCCTACTCTTGGCGGACAAACAGGACTTAATTTGGCTATGAAATTAGCTCGCTCGGGTGTACTCGAAGAGTGTGGAGTAGAATTATTAGGGACTTCTATAGAAAGCATAGAAATGGCGGAAGATAGAGAAAAGTTCAAGGAAATGTGTGAGGATATCGATGAACCAGTCATTCCATCACGCATAACTTATTGCCTTGAAGATGCAAAAGAGGCTGTTGCCGAAATTGGATATCCAGTAATTTTGCGTCCTGCATTTACTTTAGGCGGTACTGGTGGCGGTTTTGCTGATAATGATGAAGAATTAGAGACAATTATGAAAAATGCTATATCACTATCACCAGTAGGTCAAGTGCTTGTAGAAAAAAGTGTAAAAGGCTTTAAAGAAATAGAGTTTGAAGTAATTAGAGATGCTAACGATACAGCTGTGGCAATTTGTAGTATGGAAAACCTTGATCCAGTTGGTGTTCATACGGGCGATAGTATAGTAGTTGCACCTTCACAAACACTTACTAATAAAGAAGTTCAAATGTTAAGAAATAGTGCACTTAAGATAATAAGAAAATTAAAAATAGAAGGTGGTTGTAATGTGCAATTTGCACTTGACCCACATTCTTTTAAGTATTTTCTAATTGAAGTTAATCCGAGAGTATCTCGTTCTTCTGCATTAGCCTCTAAGGCTACAGGATACCCTATAGCAAGGGTTTCGGCAAAGGTTGCTGTTGGACTTCGTTTGGATGAGATAATGCTTTCTAATACGCCAGCATCGTTTGAACCATCACTTGATTATATAGTTACTAAAATTGCTCGTTTTCCATTCGATAAGTTTGAAACGGCAAGTAACAAACTTGGTACGCAAATGAAAGCTACGGGTGAAGTAATGTCAATAGGTCGTACTTTTGAAGAAAGTTTATTAAAGGCAGTTCGTTCTCTTGATATAGGTGCTTTTCATATATGGCTACCCAAATTTGATAATTGGTCAAGACACGAACTTTCTGATTACATTAAAGATTGTAGGGATGATAGAATCTATGCTATTGCAGAACTTATTGCCAGAGGTGGTGATATTGGTATGATAGCATCTTCTACCAAAATTGATATGTTCTTCTTAGATAAGATTAGAAGGATAGTAGAATTTGAGTACATAATAAAAGCTAATATTAAAGATATAGAAATTCTCAAAGAAGCAAAAAAATGGGGTTTTTCTGATGAATATATTGCTATGGTTTGGAATATGAACCAAATAGAAGTATTCTTAATGCGTAAAAAATTAGGTATTATGCCAGTTTATAAAATGATTGATACTTGTGCAGGAGAGTTTGATAGTTATGTACCTTATTTTTATTCTACTTATGAGGAAGAGCAAGAAAGTATAGTAAGCAATAAGAAAAAAATTATTGTATTAGGTAGCGGACCTATAAGAATTGGACAAGGAATTGAGTTCGACTATTCTACCGTACACGCAATAACTACAATAAGAGAAGCAGGATATGAAGCAATAATAATTAATAATAATCCAGAAACTGTATCGACCGATTATACTACAAGTGACAAATTATATTTTGAGCCACTAACTGTAGAAGATACAATGAATATTATAGAATTGGAAAAACCTGATGGAGTAATTGTATCATTAGGCGGTCAAACTGCAATAAATCTAGCCGCTTCGCTTGATGAATTGGGCGTAAAAATTATTGGAACGGATGTTAAAGCAATTCAAAATGCGGAAGATAGAGATTGTTTCGAAAAAATAATGAATAAATTAGGTATACCACAACCAATAGGAGAAGCTGTATTTAATTGGGCCGATGGCTTGAAAGTTGCGGAAAGAATAGGTTATCCTGTTTTGGTAAGACCAAGTTATGTGTTAGGTGGTAGACAAATGCAAATATCAGCTAGAGCCGAATCTTTAGAAAAATATCTAAAGTCAGCTTCTGCACTTAATACAGGTCACGCCATTTTAGTTGATAAATATATAATGGGCAAAGAATTGGAAGTAGATGCGGTTTGTGATGGCAAAGATGTATTTTGTCCAGCTATAATGCAACATATCGAAAGAACAGGTGTTCATTCGGGTGATAGTATAAGCGTATACCCTTGCTTTAGTGTAAGTGAAAAAGTACAACAAACTATCATAGATTATACCGTAAAATTAGGACTAGGAATTGGTATAGTTGGACTTTATAATATACAGTTTATTGTAGATGAGAACGAAGAAGTTTATGTAATAGAAGTTAATCCTCGTTCTTCAAGAACAGTGCCGTTTATATCGAAATCATCTGGTTATTCTTTAGCTGATATAGGTACGAAGGTAATGATAGGGATAACTCTTAAAGACCAAGGTATTAATGAAATTTTCCCAAGTAAAAAACCAAAAATGTGGTATGTGAAAGCACCTGCATTCTCATTTTCTAAAATAATCGGAATGGAAGTTTATCTATCACCGGAAATGAAATCTACAGGTGAGGCTATAGGTTATGACAAGAAGATGTATAGAGCGCTTTATAAAGCACTTAAAGCATCGGGTACAAGTATGCAAACTTATGGTACAGTATTTCTTACTATTGCGGATAAAGATAAAAATGATGCCTTACCACTTATTAGAAGATTTTATAAATTAGGGTTTAATTTAGAAGCGACTAAAGGCACTGCTGATTTCTTAGCCAGACATAAAATTAAAGCAAGAACTAAAAAGAAAATTAGCGAGGGAAATCAAGAAATATTGGACTCTTTAAGGAAAGGGCACGTAACTTATGTAATTAATACTAGAGATTTAGATGAAGAAAGTCCAAAAAGAGATGGTTATTTAATAAGAAGATGTGCAGTAGAAAACAATGTAACGATGTTTACTTCACTTGATACCGTAAGTGCTTTACTTGATGTACTAGAAGAAGTAACTTTCGGAATATCAACTATCGGAGATTAGTTATGACAAATAAGTATTTGTATAAAGTAATTGCCAATGAGCCTATTAATAACAATGTATATAAGCTTACAATTAGTGGGGATACAAGTAAGATAAAATATGCAGGACAATTTTGTGATATCAAAATAGATAGATTGTTTTTGCGTAGACCTATTTCTATATATGACTATACAAAAGATACAATAACTATGGTTTATAAAGTGGTAGGCGAAGGTACAGATATTTTATCTAAGGTAGGAATTGGCGAAACACTTGATGTACTTGTTGGCTTAGGTAACGGATTTGATATAAATAAATGTGGTAGCGAAATAGAAATAGTTGGTGGCGGAATTGGTGTGCCTCCCCTATACTATTTGGCAAAACAACTTATAAGTATAGGGAAAAAACCTAAAATTTTATTAGGGTTTAATACAAAAGATGATGTAATCCTAGTAGAAGATTTTGAAAAATTGGGTTTGGAAACTCAAGTATATACAGTAGATGGTAGCTTTGGAAAAAAAGGATTTGTAACTAATGGACAAAGTAAAAATGCGTATGTATTTACTTGTGGACCACTACCAATGTTGCAGGCTGTATATAATAATTGTAGTAAAGGACAATTTAGTTTTGAGGCAAGAATGGGTTGTGGCTTTGGTGCTTGTATGGGTTGTACTACCAATACAAAAAATGGACCAAAACGCATTTGTAAAGACGGACCAATTCTTTATTGGGAGGAAATAATATGGTAGATACTAGTGTAATTTTGAGCGGAATAAAATTAGACAATCCTATTATTCCGGCAAGTGGTACTTTTAATTTTGGTAAAGAATTTACCGAGTTTTATGATATAAATTGCTTAGGTAGTTTGGTTACTAAAGGTATAACAAAAGAGCCAAGAATAGGTAATGAATTACCAAGAATTGCTGAATGCAAAGCGGGTATGCTTAATTCGGTAGGCTTGCAAAACTTAGGTGTAGATGAAGTAATTAATAGTCAGTTTGGACAACTAAAAACATACTTTAAGAAGCCCGTAGTCGCAAATATTAGCGGTTTTTCAATTGAAGAATATGCTTATGTAACTAGTAAAATTGCTCCACTTGAGCAAGTGGGGATAATAGAAGTTAATGTAAGCTGTCCAAATGTTAAACACGGCGGAATGTCGTTTGGAACGGATAAGGATAATTTGGCGAAGGTAGTTAGGGCGGTTAGGGAAAAAACTTCAAAACCTATATTTATAAAGCTAAGTCCTAATGTAACTAATATTTCTGAACTTGCAGTAACTTGCAAAGAAAATGGTGCTGACGGAATAAGCCTTATTAATACTTTGCTAGGTGCAAGAATTGATATAAAAACAGGTAAATATATATTGGCAAATAAGTTTGGCGGATATTCGGGATATGGCATTTTCCCCGTTGCGGTCAGAATGGTAGCGGAAGTTTATAATGCAACAAAACTACCGATTATGGGTATGGGCGGAGTTAGTTGTGCCGAAGATGTAATAGAACTTATGCTTGCAGGTGCTACTGCTGTGCAAACGGGTGCTATAAATTTGGTTAATCCGTTAGCAAGTAAAGAAATTATTGATAATTTACCTAAGTTATGCGAAAAATTGGGGATTAATAAATTATCGGATATTATTGGTATGGCAAACAAATAAATTATTGGAGGAAAAATTAAGTGGCAAAAGATGTTATTGTAGCATTGGATTTTCCAAGTGCTGAAGAAGTATATAAATTTTTGGACTTATTCAAAGATAAAAAACCTTTTGTAAAAATAGGTATGGAATTGTTTTATGCGGAAGGACCTGAAATAGTAAGAGAAATAAAAAAAAGAGGACATAAAATATTTTTGGACTTAAAACTTCACGATATTCCGAATACTGTAAAAAGTGCTATGAAAGTATTGAGTAGACTTGATGTGGATATTTGCAATGTTCACGCAAGCGGTACAAGCAATATGATGAAAGCTGCTTTAGAAGGGCTTACAAGAGAAGATGGGACAAGACCA
>JBAXZI010000085.1:0-6656 GCA_041670385.1 Clostridia bacterium
ACTTTTTAAATTCTTACTTATTCCATCTTCACATAATTCTAATAAATTTGTGTCATTAAGTAAAGTATATTTTATAAGTTCACCTTTTCCGTTTTGCCATTGAATATCGGGCAAAGTTTCCAATAAAGTAAGGTCGGCTATAACTAAATTAGGTTGATAAAAGCTACCTAACAGATTTTTGCCTTTTGCCAAATTAATCGCCGTTTTGCCACCTACTGAAGAATCAATTACGGAAAGCAAAGTAGTAGGAATTTGGATAAGATGTATTCCCCGCAAATAGGTACTTGCACAAAACGATGCTAAATCCCCTACGACACCGCCACCTAAAGCAACGATGCAATCTAATCTATGAAAATTATAATTGCTTAAAGTATCGATTATGTCCAAATAATTTGTTGTATTTTTGCTAAGTTCGCCATTTGCTATTATTTTATTATATACCAATAAACCGTTATTTTCAAAAATTTCGGTTATTTTCTCTAAATATAACGGAGCAACGATATCATCACTGACAATCAAAACTTTATTAATAGTTGTACCTATTAGATAGTCATTTATTGCTGTTTCAGTAATATTATCACCCAAAATAACATTATAAGCTTTATTAGTGTTTACATTTATTATTGTCATAATTATCTAACTCCTTTTCCAGCTTCTTGTTTTTGCCTCAATATAAATTTTCTTTTCGTTACCTTCTTCTAGTAATGCAAAAAGAGTGTCTTCATCTTTATTTTCCAATGCGGTTTTGTATTTATTAAGATTTGATATTAAAGAATTTAATTCATTAAGCAAATTATCCGAATTATCCATAAATAACTCTGTCCACATAGTAGGATTAAGTTTTGCTACCCTAGTTAGGTCACGGAAACTGCCCGCACTAAATCCATCGTGCAAAATAGCTTGTTCACTTTTTATATAGCTACTACTAATTATGTGAGCAAGTTGGGAAGTAAAAGCAATTATTTTATCGTGCTCATCTGGAGTGGTCAGTACTATTTTTGTAAACCCAACCGCTTCAAATAAATCTTTAGCGGTAGTAAGGGTGTCCATATCACAATGAACATTTATCATAAGCATAGAGGCATTATTAAATAAGTTTACGCTACTATGTTCGATACCCGAAAATTCTTTTCCTGCCATAGGATGAGTGGCAATAAAATTTAATTTGGGGTAAGCTTTTTTTGCTTTTTCCATATCTGCTACTATACTGCGTTTTATTCCTGCTATATCAAGAATTATTGTACCATCTAGCAATTTTGGTGCGATTTTATCGACAATACTACCAAAAGCACGAGGGTAAGTGCCAATTATTAGCATATCTAATTTTTGATAATCATTTTCTGTAAGTTTATAATCTATAGCATTAACAAGTTGTGCTTTTAATACTACATTATTATCTAAGTCATCGCCATAAACTGTATGTTTATTAAGCCCAGTAATTGCTTTGCCTATACTACCACCAATTAGCCCTAGTCCAATAATTCCTATATTCATAATATTAATTCCTCACTTTATTAAGCATAGGTAGCATAATATCAATTTCTTTATTTATATTATTGTATTGTCCAGGAAGTAGTGCTTGAGCACCGTCACAAAGGGCATTACAAGGGTCGTTGTGAACTTCTATCATAAGTCCGTCACTACCAGCACCGGCAGCAGCAAGTGACATCGGGCGAACCAATCTAGAAAGTCCAGATGCGTGTGATGGGTCTACAATAACGGGTAAGTGAGTAAGTTCTTTAACTATAGGAATAGCACTTAAATCAAGCGTATTTCGAGTGTAGGTTTCGAAAGTTCTTATACCTCTTTCGCACAAAATTACTTGATTATTGCCTTCTGCCATAATATATTCTGCACTCATAAGCCATTCGTTAATAGTGGCACAAAGTCCTCTTTTAAGTAGAATAGGTTTATTAGTACGGCCTAATGCTTTTAGCAATTCAAAGTTTTGCATATTTCTAGCACCAACTTGTAATATATCAACATCTTTCATCAAATCTATGTGTTCGGCGGACATAATTTCGGTAACGATACCCATACCTGTAGCTTCTTTAGCTTTTAACAATAATGTAAGACCGCCCTCTCTAAGTCCTTGAAAGGCATAAGGGGAAGTACGGGGTTTGAAAGCACCGCCACGCAAAAAATGTGTTCCAAAACTTTGCAATTCTTTTGCGATTGATACAATCTGATGCTCACTTTCAATAGAACAAGGACCAGCTATCATAGTAAAATTATTGCCACCTATATTATACCCATTTACATTTATTATGGTATCTTCAGGGTGGAATTTCCTATTTGCTTTTTTATATGGTTCTTGAATTCTTTTTACAGAATCCACAATATCGAGCGAACGCAAAAGGTCAATATCAACTTTACTAGTATCACCGATAAGCCCCAAAACCGTATGGGTTGTGCCTTCACTTACATCAATATCAAGCCCTAAGCCCTTAATCCAACTTTTTAGATTATCTAATTGTTTGGTGTTGCTATTTTTATTATTTATTACTACAATCATTTTGCTCTCCTTATAATTAAAAACCGCTAATCTTACGATAAGCGGTTATTTTTTGTTAGTTAGTTTTTAAGTTATATTTTTTACTAAAATTTCCGCATCTCAAATTTTACAAGCTAAAGTAATAATAGTTTGCAAAATAAAAGTAAAATACGTTGTTCAAATTAGTAATATTTTTCATTTCAATTCCTCTTTGTTACAATCATTATAAAAAGGCTTGCAACTTTTGTCAAGCATAAAACCTAAAAAGTAGAAAAATAAGTGTTATTTATGTATTTTTACTAAAAATAAATAAATATTAGCGTAGAAATTTTTATTAATTTATATTACAATTATACCATATAGAGTTGTTATTCATATTTTTTATTTGCTTTATATCAATTTTCGATTTATAATATTAAAAAATGGAGGTATTAATAATATTATGATTTCTAAGAAAATGCAAAAAATGGTAAAAGGTAGTTCTATAATAAGAGCTATGTTTGAAGAAGGCAATCGACTTGCCTCTATATATGGTAAAGAAAATGTTTATGATTTTAGTTTAGGCAATCCAAATGTGCCTGCACCGAAACAAGTAAAAGAAAGTATAAAAATGTTAGTTGATACATATGAAGAACCAGCTTTGCACGGTTATATGAATAATGCAGGTTTTGAAGATGTAAGAACCAAAATTGCAAATTCGATTAATACAAAATTTTCTACAAATTTTAATAAAAGTAATATTATTATGACAGTTGGGGCAGCTGGCGGAATAAATGTAATTTTCAAAACGCTACTTGACCCAAATGATGAAGTCATTACCTTTGCACCATTTTTTGGCGAATATACAAATTATGCGGACAATTTTGATGCAAAATTAGTTATTGTACCTACTCAAGCACCAGAGTTCTATCCCGATTTAGAAAAACTAGCTAGTGCAATTACTAAAAAAACAAAAATTGTTATTATTAATAATCCAAATAATCCTACTGGAGTTATTTATAGTGAGGATATGATAATAAAAATAACTAAGGTATTAGAAGAAAAACAAAAAGAATTAGACATAAATATTTATATATTCAGTGACGAACCATATAGAGAACTTGCATACAACGGTACAGTGGTACCTTATATAACAAAGTATTACAAAAATACTGTAGTAGGATATTCTTATTCCAAATCATTATCACTTGCAGGAGAAAGAATAGGTTATTTAGTATTACCTACAGAATTGGACTGCTATAAAGACATATTTGATGCTTGTTCGGTAGCAAACAGAATATTAGGGTTTGTGAATGCACCATCGCTTATTCAAAAAGTAGTAGGCGAATGTCTAGAATGTCAATGTGACATAAATTATTACAAACATAATGCGGACCTTATATATAACGGACTTACAAAAATAGGGTTTGAATGTGTAAAACCTCAAGGGGCTTTCTATTTATTTGTGAAGTCACCTATTGAAGATGAAAAAGAATTTTGTCAAATGGCAAAAAAATATAACATATTGCTAGTGCCCAGTAGTGCGTTCGGTTGTAGAGGATATATTAGACTAGCTTATTGTGTAGCTACCAAAACAATCCAAAATTCTTTACCAAATTTTGAAAAATTATATCAAGATATAAAAAATAAATAGTTATTATAAAGGGAAGGGGGAGTTATGAAAAAAGTATTTATAAATTGTAATATTATTGATGGTAAAGGTGGCGATATACGCCCTAATTTATCAATTTTTGTAATTGATAGTAAAATTGTAAACATTGTTGAAAACTGTAAAGATTTTAAGGGATATAAAATAATTGATTTACACAACAAGTATATTATGCCGGGACTAATTAATGCACACGTGCATTTATTCGGTACAGGAATGCCAAGCAAAATTGTTGGTGGCGGTTCGCTTCAAGACAAGGTAATAAAATTTATTAATACGAAAATAGGACACAAAGTAGCCGATAAATTGGTAGAATCAAGTGCAAAACAACAATTAAATTCGGGTGTAACCACACTAAGGTCAATGGGCGATTTTGTTTATTCTGATGTAAGAGTGCGTGATGCAATAAATAGAGGCGATTTAGTAGGACCTAGACTTATCGTTTCTGGTCCAGCAATAACAGTAACTGGTGGTCACGGCGATGGAACTATGGCGATGTCTGCAGATACCGAAGAAGATTTGCGAAAATTGGTTAGGCAAAATGTAGATAACAAGGTAGATATTATAAAAATTTGTGTAACGGGTGGAGTTATGGACGCTAAGAAAAAAGGCGAACCGGGCGAATTAAGAATGAATGTTGCCCAAACCACAGCAGTTTGCGAAGAAGCACATAAATACGGCTTGAAAGTGGCTTCACATACCGAAAGTGAAGAAGGCGTAAATGTATGTATACAAAGCAAGGTAGACACAATAGAACATAGTAGCATACTAGATTATGATATGATAAAAGGACTAAAAGCAAATAAAAGTGCAATAATTTGTACTCTAACTCCCGCTTTAATGTTGGCAAGTTTGAGTTCGGAAGTTACTAAATTATCCCCACTTTGCGTTTATAATAGTGAAGTAGTGTTTGAAAATATGATTAAGGGTGCTAAGGCGGCACTAAATAACGGTATTTTGGTAGGTGCGGGAACTGATGCATCTTGTCCATTTGCTACACAATATAACACTTGGAGAGAAATTAAGTATATTAGTAAATATCTTAATATTTCTATCCCAAAAGCAATAAGTATAATGACATTAGAAAATGCAAAAGTACTAGGACTTGATGAAAAAATAGGCACAATAGAAAGAGGGAAAGAAGCGGATATGATAGTAGCTAACGAAAATCCGTACGAGAATATAGACACTTTAGCAAATTTATTTATGGTCGTTGTTGGTGGCAAAATAATTAGAAAACCAAAAGCAAAAAAGAGTAAATCTTTAGACCATAATATAGAAGAAGTGGAGAAAATTATTGATAAAAAAGTAAAAGAATTACAAGAAAAAGCAGAAGAACTAGAAGAAAAGGTAAATTAATTTTTAGGAGTTATTAAAAACAAAAGGTAAATGAATTTTAAGAAAGGCATAAAAGACGGACTAGCAATAGCCTTAGGCTATTTCCCAGTGGCGTTTGCATTTGGAGTATTAGCTATAGAAAAAGGGTTCCCTTATTGGTTCCCTATGAGTGTATCTATATCGACCTATACAGGCACGGGGCAATTTGCAGGGGTAGAAATGCTATTTTTGGGTGCATCTATTGCCGAACTTATCACAAGTATGATAATAATAAATGTCAGATACACACTTATGGCACTTAGTTTATCACAAAAATTTGACCCGAATATGAAATTATGGCAAAAACTACTACTTGCTTTTGGCATAACTGATGAAACTTTCGGGGTTGCAATAACGCAAGATAAAGAAATAACTTTCCCATATTTTATTGGGCTAAGCGGATTGCCGTACTTATTTTGGGTAGGCGGTACAATAACAGGTGCGTTGCTAGGGAATATTTTTCCAACAAGTGTATTGTCAGCTTTTGGAATTGCCCTTTATGCAATGTTTATAGCAATAATTATTCCACCAACTACAAAAGATAAAGGAATAGCAATTTTGGTAGTAATTAGCATTGCTTTTAGTTGCTTATTTTATTTTACACCGTATCTAAACAAACTTAGTAACGGTTGGGTGGTAGTAATCGGGTCTATAATTTGTACAATAATAATTAGTCTAGTTATGCCAAAGAAAAAAGAGGACATAAATATAGCACTTGGCGATACAAACGATATAGATAAGGGGGACGACCTCTTATGCAAATAAAAGAATTACTAATAGGGTTATTAATAATAGCAGGTATCACTTATTTATGTAGAATTGTATCAATTGTGCTTGTAAAAAAGAAAATAACCAACGAATTTTTGTTATCATTTTTATACTATATACCCTACAGTGTACTAACAATTATGGTTTTTCCCAAAGTATTTTTTAGCACAGCAAGTCTACTTTCCGCAATAATCGGAGCAGTCGTAGCTATCGTACTTGCGTTCCGCAAAAAGGGACTAATGGTAGTAGCTGTAAGTAGCATAGTAGTAGTTTATTTAGTAGAATTAGTAATGACTGTTTTATAAATATAATATTGACAAATATAACTGATTAACCTATACTTATGTTAGGGAAATTATTAATTTAAAA
>JBAXZI010000086.1:0-6631 GCA_041670385.1 Clostridia bacterium
AAATATATAGTCCTCTATTCTTGTTATACCATTAGGAATTGTTATATTTGTTAGTCCTGTACAATTCTTGAATACACCATTTCCTATGCTTGTCACACTATTAGGAATTGTTATACTTGTTAGTCCAGTACAATTTTCAAATGCTCCATTACCTATGCTTGTTACACTATTAGGAATTGTTATACTTATTAATGTTTCAATATTTTTAAACGCCTCATTACATATTATTTTAGTATTATCAGCTAATATTACTTCTGTCAACCCACTATTAGCAAATGCACTACCTATCTCCGTTACTGTGGATGGGATATTAATACTTGTTAAATTTTCGCATCCATCAAAAGCATTATTGCTAATTTTAATCAAACCTTCGAATAAAGTTATTTCTGTCAACCCACTATTAGCAAATGCACGAATACCTATCTCCGTTACTGTGGATGGGATATTAATACTTGTTAAATTTTCGCATCCATCAAAAGCATTATTGCTAATTTTAAGCAAACCCTCAGGTAAAATTATTTCTGTCAACCCACTATTAGCAAATGCACCACTACCTATCTCCGTTACTGTGGATGGGATTATAATACTTGTTAATTTTGTGCATCCATCAAAAGCGTCATAACCAATTGCGACTAAACCCTCAGGTAAAATTATTTCCTCTAAACTTTCACAATTTTTAAAAGCCTCCCAAGGTAAAAATTTTAAATATTTATAAAGCACCATCTTTTTAATTGATTTACAATTTGAAAAAGAACTAGAAGTACGTATATTTTCATTTAGATTTATATTTATTAAAGCAATACAATTGGCAAAAGCATCTTCATAAATATACCTTACACTATCTGACAACACAACATCAGTCAAACAACTACAATTATTAAAAGCATTTGCATATATTTCTTTTACTCCATCGGGTATTGTTATTTCCTTCAAGCATACACAATTTTCAAATGTGCCATATTTAATTGAATCTAACTTTGATGGAAGAGTAACTTGATTTAATTTATTACAATTTTTAAAAACATTAACTCCGAATTTTTCAAGATTTTCTGGTAATGCAATTACTTCTAGGTTTGAATTATTTATAAATGCCAAATTGCATATTTCCGTAACACTTTCAGATATTTCCAATGTTGTTGATTGATTTTCCCTTGGACAATATATTAAAGTGGTTTCATTTTTGTTATAAAGTACATTATCAACCACAGATAAATAGGGATTATTTTTATCCAAAGTAATCTCTTTTATTATATTATCTGCTAATGTATAACTAATACAAGTCCGCGAATCCCGGCTTTCTACTAAATCATAATTTAAAGAAGACATCATAATACCTTTAGTTTGTGCGTCAATAACTAGAGTTTCTAAAGTATTATCCTCTATGCCTATAATCCAATCATTTACATATTTCAAACCATTTCTCAATTCATAATTACAGTAATCATGTATGCGGAATGCAGCAGTTCCTATATTAACAACACTATCCGGAATATTAATTTCATTTAGCTGATAAAAACCATAAAATGCGGATTCTCCTATACTTATAATACCTTCTGGAATAGTTATGCTTTTTGCTTTTAATAGGGAACTTTCTTCTAAACTATTTAGATAAGAATAACTTGCACAAAAATCAATTATTGCCGTAACAGGGCAAGAAACATTATTATAAGTAACATTGCTAGCAATATTTAATGATGAATTATTAATATTAATACTATACAATTCTGCATTATTATCTTTTACTCTATACATATTCCCATCACTATCTAAACAATAGCCATATCCTTTATCATCTTCTTTACTAACACTATCAATAAAATTAGCACCACTAAAAAACTCAGTTTTGAGTAATTCTAAATAATCTTCGCCAAACTCTTTTTCTAATTGGCTATCCCAATCTTCGCCTAAAAACTCTTCTCCCAATTTACGAATTAAATCAAAAGACAAATCTTCATTGGGTGTATAAATAATTGCACCATTTAAATATTCTGAACTTTGAACAAATAGTTTTTCTCCAGTACTGCAATTATTACCGCTTCCTATTCCTTTAATTCCTATTTCGCTAATACTTTCGGGTAAATCAATTATTATTTTTTTGGAAAAAATATATGTATTTATTGATATTACAGGTATGGTTATATCATTATATTTAATTGTTGACGATATTTCAGCATAATACATGGAAGCTGGCATCTCTAAAACCATTGCTTTATTATCTTTTATGGCATAAGATATTGAATCTCTAATATAAATTTCATATCCTTCTTCATCGACGTTATTATTATTACAATCAAAAATGTTAATTTGATAAGGTTCCGTCATTAATCCCCACAATGCACTTTTATAATAATTATTTTTACAATACTTTTTCCCTTCTGTATAGTCAGAATTTACTTTTTCTTTTACTTCCTCAAATCTAATAACAGTATTTAAATTTAAATCTAACCAGTAATAATTATAAGAAGAACATAAAGCCCTTCCAACATATTCAAAATCAATACTACTAGGAATAGTTATGCTTAATAAATTATTACAATTTGTCAATGAATCATATTGAATACCAATAACTTTTTTGCCTTCAACTGAACTTAATATTTCTAAATTTTCAATTTTCCTATCGCCAACACCTACAAAAACAAGTGAATCTTCACTGTATTTTATAGTATTACTCCAAAAATAGTCATCTTCAGGTTTTGTTGCACTGTAATCTACAGCAGGAACAAAATATTGATTATCTTTAATAATAACATTATCCAAACAATTTTTTATTGATTCACTTATAGATATATCATTTTGTCCTAAATTTTTTATGGTATAAGAAGTAACTAAATCCTCTTTATTCTTTATTTCAAATACGATTTCATTATTATTTATATAAATATAAGCATCGTAAGTCAATAAATAAAATTCGCACTCTTCCCTTAATGCCTTCTTCCCCTTAATATTTAATTTGTATCTATCTCCATCTTTTACAAAATAATCTTTTATAAGTATATTTTCAAATAATTTATTCCATTCAAATGGAGCAAAACTTTTTTCTGCTTCATCTTCTTCTAAAGTTTTTGTATTCATACCATTTTTATTTAAATTAACATATATATATTTATCGTCTTGCTTTTGAAAAACATTATCTTCTTCATTTTTGATTTCTTTGAACTCAACTTTGCTATCTGAAAAATTTACTTCATATTCTCCATAATCTAAACTAGTCATATTTTTTGACACTATGACTTTTTCCTTTGTTGAAGGTTTATCGAAAATATTATTACCACCAGTATTTTCATCACTAGCATCATCACCACTAGCATCATCACCACTAGTATCATCACCACTAGTATCATCACTGGCATTTTGTACTTCTACATCTCCACCAACTATATTTACATTTACATTATAGCTTTTTGCTAAAGTAAAGGCTTCCAATGCCCCTTCAAAATCCTCAAAAACTGAATACTCCTCTTCTGGATTTAATACATCTTTATCCTTGTCCGTGTCTATGTCTTTGTCTGTATCTGTATCTGTGTTTGTCGTATTATTGTTCAATGAACTGCAACTAATCAAACATACTACTAAACAAATAAACACCGAACTAAATATTAACGATTTAAATAATTTTTTCATAATTTTCCCTCGCTTTTCCTAAATACTAATTTTTATTAATTTAAATTTTCTATATATATATATATATATATATTAACATTTTTACAACCTTTTGTCAATAAATATATTTTATGATAATAGAGTAGTTAGTGTTATTATTTAAGAGAAAATTATCAAATAGCTACCAAAATTAAATCAATTAGGAAAGCCTGTTTTTGAAATCCTCGTATCCGAAGGATTTAATTTTTATTAATTCACCGTTGTTTTTACATAAATAAATAGATGGTAAATTTATACCGTTAAAGGTGTTATTTTTTACCATTGAATAAATTGCCATATCTAAGAATACAAGCCTATCGCCCACTCTTAGTGGCTTATCAAAAGAATAATCTCCAACAATGTCGCCTGCAAGACAAGTATTCCCGCCCAAACGATATGTATATGCTTTTACATTAGGCAAATCTGCCCCAATAATATTCGGTCTATACGGCATTTCCAAAACATCGGGCATATGACAAGATGGAGAAGCTGACAATATCGCTATATCAATATCATTTTTTTGAAGTTCCAATACTTCAGCCACCAAAAATCCTGCATTAAGTGCAACCGCTTCACCCGGTTCCAAATATACTTGAACACCGTATTTTTGCTTAAAGTTAAGTATTGTTCTTTCTAACAAACCGATATCATAACCTTTTTTTGTTATGTGATGCCCTCCGCCGAAGTTTATCCATTTCAAATCTTTTATATATTTACCCCAGTTTTTTTCTACTATTTCAAGCGTTGTCACTAATGCGTCAGAATTTTGTTCGCAAAGCGTATGAAAATGCAAGCCACTGATATCTTTCAAAACAGTTTCGTCAAAATCACAGTTTCTTACTCCCATTCTCGAACCTTTTGTACAAGGGTCATAAATTGCGTGGTCTTGCGTGGATATTTCGGGGTTTATCCGTAACCCAATTTCTTTGCCTTTTTCTAATGCTATACCTTTGAATTTGTTAAGCTGACTAACAGAATTAAACACAATATGGTCTGCATAAGTGCAAATTTCCTCGAACTCGCCTTCATTATAGGCAGGTGCAAAAATATGATTTTCTTTTTTCATCTCTTCATAACCAAGCCTAGCCTCAAAAAGTCCGCTTGCCGTTGTACCGCTTAAATATTTTGCTATAAGCGGATAAACTGAAAACATTGAAAATGCTTTTTGTGCAAGCAAAATTTTACAATCGGTTTTATCGATTACACTCTTTAGAATTTTCAAATTGTCCTCTAGTAGTTTTTCATCAACCACATAGCACGGCGTTTTGAGATTTGTTATGTCAAAGTTTAATTTTTCCATAGTTTTGTTTAATTAATCCACCATCTTAGGGTCAAAAGATTCTACCCAAGGAAGTCCCCATTTATTTAAAGCCTCCATAAATGGATCTGGGTCGAATTCTTCAATATTATTTACGCCCGGTTTTTTCCAAACACCTTTCATAACAAGCATTGCACCAATCATTGCCGGTACACCTGTAGTATAAGAAATAGCTTGTGAACCAACTTCTCTATAACATTCTTGATGATCACAAACATTGTAAACATAGTATCTTACTTCTTTTCCGTCCTTTTTGCCCGAACAAATACAACCAATATTAGTTTTGCCTTTTGTTCTAGACCCAAGTGAGGAAGGATCTGGCAAAACTGCCGCTAAAAATTGCAAAGGAACTATCTTTTTTCCTTGAAATTCTATTGGCACAATCGAGGTCATACCTACATTTTCCAAACATTTCAAATAAGTTAGATAGCTTTGTCCAAAAGTCATAAAAAATCTTATACGCTTTATCCCTTTAATATTAAGTCCTAATGACTCCAATTCTTCGTGGTGCAATAAATACATATCCTTTTGACCAAGTTGAGGGAAGTCATATACCCTTTTTATCTCCATAGGTTTTGTCTCTATCCATTTACCATTTTCCCAATAACTACCATTTGCACTTACTTCCCTTATATTAATTTCAGGATTAAAATTTGTTGCAAAAGGGTACCCGTGGTCGCCTGCATTGGCATCCAAAATGTCAATAAAGTTTATTTCATCAAAATAATGTTTCATTGCATATGCAGAAAAGACACCAGTAACACCTGGGTCGAACCCACTGCCAAGTAAAGCAGTAATTCCTGCTTTTTCAAATTTTTCCTTGTATGCCCATTGCCATTTATATTCAAATTTTGCTGTATCTTCAGGCTCATAATTCGCGGTATCCACATAATTGGTTTTTGTAGCAAGACAGGCGTCCATAATTGTTAAATCTTGATAAGGCAAAGCCAAATTCAAAACAACATCGGGTTTAAATTTGTTAATAATTTTAATTAGTTCTTCTGTGTTGTTTGCGTCTACTACTGCTGTAGAAATTTTGGTTTTTCCACCGTCAAGTTCTTTTTTAAGTTTATCACATTTGCTTATTGTCCTACTTGCAATACAAATTTCCTCAAAAACTTCGCTGTTCTGACAGCATTTGTGAATAGCTACACTAGCTACTCCGCCACAACCTATTATTAATGCTTTTCCCATTTTTTTATCTCCTAAAATTTATTTTTATATTTATTTATCCAATGCTAAAATTAATTCTCGTAAAATCTTGCAAGCCGTTGCGGTGGAAATTCCGCTCTGGTCATAAATCGGACAAAGTTCTGTTACATCCGCACCTATTATATTTAGATTACTCACGCTATCAATTGCACCTATCAAGTCCATAAAACTAACGCCACCTGCCTCAGGTGTTCCTGTGCCCGGAAAAACTGCTGAGTCTAATACATCTAAATCTATTGTAAGATAAACCGGTTTATCTCCTATTTCTTTACACGCTTTATCAATTCCATTAAAATTAAATTTATTCATTACTGTAGCCGTTTTAGCATAATCAAATTCTGCCTTTTCTCCCGACCTAATACCGAATTGATAAACTTTACCCTCGCCTATAATTTCGATACAACGACGCATAACGCAAGCGTGAGATAATTTTTCGCCTAAATAATCCTCTCTCAAATCAGC
>JBAXZI010000087.1:0-6558 GCA_041670385.1 Clostridia bacterium
ATCCATATTTATTGTACTTATATCTCTACCTAATAGCTTTACACCCCAATTACTTTCTATAGAATCAACTGGATATGCTTTTGCATAAATCAAACTAGCACATTCTTCTAGAGTACTACAAGCCAAACTATCTGGATAAACTTCATAAGGAGAACAAACTGAAATCTCAATATCCCCTTCATAAACTGTATCATTATCTTTTTTCCCAATAATTGCGCCTTTTTTATCCGACCAACATATTTTATAAAAAGCAGTACCGCATACTTCCGACCAAAATGTAGCTAAATTAGACAATTTGGACATATTTTTATTTTCTTCAACACTTTTTATCAAACTAGTGGAGAATTTCGCCGTGCGAATATCTTCCAAATCACTACTTGCAGGTCTTACAGTGACGCTTCCTTTCAAGCTTCCAAACTTTGATAGTCTTGTTTCAACAATTGGTGCAATATGATTAAATACTTCTCTTTCTTGCCAATAAAAATCCTTTGCTTGATTTTCAATTTGCCCGCTAGGCATAATGCAAGAATGTTGATTACCTACTAAAAAATTAATATTAAGCAACCAATTCCTTTCTACATTGCTCCGTAATTCTTTACGATTTTCATAATCTTTTTTGATTTCTTCTACAAGTTTATTAGTTTTTGTTGCCATCAATTTTACCTCATTTTTTAATTTTATTTGTTGCTGTTTATTTGTTTTCTACTGGTTTTCTATTTGTTTCTAGTTCTTTATTTGTTACAGTGTCTTTGTTTGCTACTATCTTTTTACTTATTGTTATCTTTTTATTCGCTGTTGTTGTTTTACTTGTTTCTGTCTTTTTACTTGTAGCTGTCTTTTTACTTGTTGCGGGTTTCTTACTATTAGCTGTCTTTTTACTCGTTACTTTCTTTTTATTTGTTGGTTTTTTTAAATCGCCCAATAGCCGTTTTCTCTCTTTAAGCAATTCCTCATTACTCATAACTAAAAGGTCGTTGTCGGCCATTTCCATATATGTTTTTATAGCAGACAAATCTGGTGCAATATTTTTCATTGCAACTTTTTCTTTTAGCAGTTTTTTGTTACCTTCTTCATCAAATGCAAACTCTTGTGTTGTTTCAACAACTTCATATCCGTTTGCTTTTTTTAATAAGACATCCAACATAAATTTTCCTCCAATAAATTAGGTTATCAAAGCATATTTTTCGTGCGTAACAACCTTTCAAAATGTTTTTGTGCCAATGATTTTGTTGGGTGGGCGGGTGGATTATGTGGACGAGTCATAATATAATAGCGAAGTTCGTCCATTGCGTGGTCATCTTTTTTCACTGGCCTATCCGATTTTCCCCACCAATAAGTTTTGATTTCACGAATCATATTTACGCAAGTAGAAAAAATAAATATTTTGGGCGGTCTCGCTGAGAAAAAACTTCTTACCCTACTAATACCGCTAAATAAATCTTTATTTACTCTAGAATTCACATTAATTTCACGCTCACAGAACAATTCTGATACGCTTTTTTGACTACTAAGTGTAGTTTGATTTGCTGCACTATCAATAATGGCATCTAATTTTCCATTACTGTTGTAGTGCCAATTTATACTATCAGCAATTTCTTTAATCCGATTAGAATGATAATCAATATCGTGGTCTTTTTCATAATGTTCGGCCACCACATAAACATTATCATCGAAATCAACACAATAAAAATGTGCACTAAGTGGATTTCTAAGCCCGGGGTCAATGGAAATAGTATCTTGCCAATCCTTAGGAATAGCAAATGGTTTAATAATATGTATATTCGGGTCAAATTCTGGATAAACTAGCCCACAATTCACATCAAACCGCCCAAATCTTCGTGAAGACAAACTTTCTTCCGACATAGTCAATGTGATTTCATCTACTTCGTCCTTGTCAAGAAAAGGATTATCCGCCCACTCCATTTGGATTGACCAAATTTGCGGATTTTCAAACTTATTTAGGTATATTTCATCATAAACCCAAGTTAAACCCTTAAGCGGAGTCATTGTCCCAAAAATATCACCTTTCTTATCCAAAACACGCATTTTGCACTCATTATAAATATCTAACGGCGGTTCTTCATCAAACCAAACAAAATCAAGCGAAGTACCTTGAAATTTATCTCTTCCTGCTTCTGCCGATTTAAATCCAATTTTTGATAACCCACCAAATACATTTTTTACAATTATAGTGTCAATAATTCCATTTTCAGGACTGGTTTTACTTCCTTGTATCATTCGAATATCTTCTATCCAAGCTGGATTTAGATAATTAAGCACTTTAGTTTGAGCCACATCTCTTTGCACTTCATAACTTACACTCACCACCCAGCCAAATACATTATCCCTATTAGGCAAGTAAGGGTGAATACCCCTAGCACGCCAAACAGCTTCCACTGCACCACATTCAGTTTTTCCACTACGATTGCCACCAAAAACCCATCGATTACGTTTGTTACACTTATGAAAAATTAGTTGCTTATTATGAACTTTTTCACCAACATTATACCTAGATAAAGTATCTACCCTATCACGGTTAGATAATATTTTTTCAATCTTTCGTATTCTTAAAATTGTATCTCTTTCATTAATAACCAAAATTTATCACCCTCAACTTAAATATAGTTCGCATTGGTAATTCATACTATATAGCAACATATCGGATAACACTTGACCAAAATGGTCTAACTTGGCAAAAATTGGCAACAAAAAAAGAAGCAAATTTTTTACTTCTTTTTATATTTAATAAAACTTAACCGATTATCTTTAAAGCAATTTCAAGCCAAAATTCTTTTTGCTATAGTACAAATAGAATATCACAGAAGCTATAGTGCCCAAAATCCAAGAGGCAGGCCAAGCCATCCAAATTCCAGTACTAGCAAAATACTTTGAAAGAATAAATACAAGAGTAACTCTTGTTGCCAAATCAGCTAAAGTAGAAACCATAAACGCATTCATCTTTTCCGCACCACGCAAAATTCCATCACTTATTAATTTAATTGAAATGATAAAATAAAATGGCGATACAATTCGTAAAAATTTAATACCAACTACCAATGCTTGTGGACTTTTTTCGCTATTAATAAACAATTGTATCATATATTGCGGAATTGTTATATTTATTATAGTAAATACAAGCGCAATAATTACAATAAATTTTGTACCTGTCCAAAAACCGCTTTTTACCCGTTGTATATTTTTCACACCTAAATTTTGAGCCGTATAATTTGATATCCCAGTACCAACCATACATAATGAGGTTAATGCAAAATTATTAATTTTTATTGATGCAGAATACCCGGCAATTACGCTTGTTCCAAAGCTATTTACCACACTTTGAATTATCACATTACCCACAGAAATAAAACTTTGTTGCAAGGTACAAGGCACCGCAATTGAAATAATTTTCTTTAGAATAGTAAAACTAAACATTTTTAGTTTATTACCCGTTTTTATAAGTTTTAATTTCCTTATTAGCACAATTACTGACAGTAAACAACTTAATCCCTGACAAATAAATGTAGCCCAAGCAACACCACTTATCCCCATTTTGAATTTTACTACAAATAGTATATTCATTCCAATATTTAATAATGAAGATATAGATAAGAATATAAAAGGCGTTCGAGAATCACCGAGTGCAGCAAATATTCCTGTTGTTAAATTATAAAAAAACAGAAAAGCCAAACCACCTGTATATATATAAATATACAACAAAGAATCATTAAATATTTCTACTGGAATATTGATAAGCCGTAATAAACTAGGTATAGCAACAAAACCAATTATAGTTAATGTCAAACATACCACTGCTGTCATAATAAAAGAAGTAGAAATAGCCGTTTTTGCATCATCGAATTTTTTTGCACCATAAAAATTAGCAATTATT
Source organism: Clostridia bacterium (assembly GCA_041670385.1). Taxonomy (GTDB): domain Bacteria; phylum Bacillota; class Clostridia; order Christensenellales; family DTU072; genus CAG-1782. The sequence continues at coordinate 3,890 of JBAXZI010000087.1, forward strand.
ATAGATGCGCCCATATTACAACCAAGAGCAAAAGCTAAATAAATAAGGGTAATTTCATAAGAATTTCCTACCGCAGCTAAAGCATTTTCTCCAATAAATTTGCCCGCCACAAAACTATCGGCAATATTATATAATTGTTGAAATAGAATACTCCCAAATAACGGCAAACAGTATCTCCAAAGAACTTTTTTTGGTTCTCCCTGTGTTAAATCCATAAAATAATACAAACCCTCTTTATTAAAATCGTTTGTATTATAACATATAAAAATATATTATCAAATTATATTCTCCTAAATATAAAACCAACTCCATACTATTAGATTTTATTTTTTACTACCAAATATAAAAAATAGCAAAACTTGTTAAATTAAATTAGATAACTAGACTATTTGCTTAACGCGTCGTGCCCTTCGTCCGCTTTGCGGCGAAGGTTCGTTGGTTCAATCCATATCCTAAAAGGCAAACAAAAAAGCACCATACATAACATTATAAGTGCTAATTTTTATATTATCATATTAAATTTTGTTTTTTATTGTTTTTTCTTTTTTAATTTTCTATATTTTATAAAAAACACTATAAATGCAATAAAAAAAACATCAGCAATTAAACTAAAAATTGACAACAAAACATATAATTCTTTACTTGCCAAAGCAGAACATGGACTAGAAAAAATTATAAACACAACAAATAGTATTATTGATAATAATTTATATTTCTTAATATTTTTTTCATATTCAATTTTTAATTGTTTTTTTTTCTGCCTTCTCTTATTCTAACTTTTGCCCTACTTTTTCATTATAATCATTTATTTGAATTATAAAATTTTCATCACAATGCACATCACTCCACCAACCTGTAACTAAACCGCAATCATTCATTTGATATGCACCACCCATAGTTGAATTGCCGTCCATCGTACAAGCTTTTATTGTAGGTGATAAATAACTTCCATAAACTTGTTCAGGATAAGATATTTCACCATTTCCCGAAGTTTCAGTTGATAAGTCCATACTAATTTCACTATCGGAATATATTATGTTTACCTTACCATAAACCTTTCTTGGATTGTCGCTATATTGCACCTTATTGCCTCCTTTTGGGCATAAAAAAAGCACTATTAAATAGTGCTTAAATTTATTTTAGAGAAAATATTATTTTATATACCTTCGCTAGTTAATACATCAATTTTCCCAAGTTCTTTACACATTTCAAAATATCCAAAGCCTTGATTATATAGCTCATAAATATTTTTTATATAAACTTGGTCTAAATTTATTGAATTTAAACCATCATAAAGAATAAATGGTGAAATTTTATTAAATCGTTCAATTAGTGAACAATATAAACTGCGAAATTCTTTTTTATTCACACGATATTTTGTTTTTTCATGTGCCCTTATTTCTAAATACAGATTTTTTATTTCAATATAATCTTCCTTCTCTAAATTCGCTACTGCATCACTATAATTTACTACTACCACAACTAACAATCGATTGGAAACAAATATTTTTTTATTTAAATATTATATTTCGTTTAATTTTCTCCGAAATAAAAATCTCCCAAAATACACATATTAACCCCTCCCATTAAAATTTATTATACAATATACTTTTTAATATTGCAAATAATCTAATATTATTAAACCATAAAACATTTAATTATCAAAATAAAACCAATTTTAATAACTGCAAAAAATATTCTAAGCAAGTATTTTCGCTTTTCTTAAGTTTCCTATATTATGGAATCAAAATCTATTTTTTCCTCATTAAAACCTTTCAACTCATTTTTTAAATCATTTAATACTAGTATTTCATCTTCAAATATACTAATTGTTGAAGAAACACAACACCAATAACCGTAATCACCGCTCCAAAAAATATCTTCATCATCAAACAAATATAAATGTTCTTTGCAGTATCTTACATATTTGTCCTTATATTTGTAAATTATGATTCTTTCTTGTTTATCTTCACTAAAAAATACACTTATTAACATTTCTTTATAATCATCTAAACCTACAAAATGCAATAAGTCTAATTTTTTATTTTCAGAAATTTCTGGTAATACTTTATTTTGTGAATTCTTACAAGATTTCCTCAAAACTCTTTTTTGTGAATTCGCATAGGGTTTCTTCCAATTAAATGAAAACCAAAAAAGATAATTACCTAATACCACTATTGGAAGACCTATAATTGATAACCATTTTGGAAAATAACTAATTAGCTCAGAGAATTCAAATAATATCCCTAGAACAAACAATACAATTCCTATTATTCGTTTTGATTTCAAAACACTTCTTTCCCCTTTCCATAATTTGTTTTAATATTATACTATATCTGACATAAAGTCAAATTTATTATTTCTCCTCAAAATTTACTTTCACATCTTTCCATATTATTAAACCTTGTCGATTATCATAATGCGGTGTGTACGAAATATCATCACAATGTCCTGAAATTTGAAAAAGTTCGTTTGTTCAATCCATATCTTACAGGGCAAACAAAAATATTAACAATTCTAGTTTTTATATTTATATATATCTTTTTATATAAAAAAAATATTGCTAAATGACTGAGCATTATTTTGAATTATTAAGCTTTAATCTATCTATATCTTTTTTTGTTTTTCTGCATAAGAATGCTCTCCCGGGTCGCAAATCATAGCATTTG
>JBAXZI010000088.1:0-6206 GCA_041670385.1 Clostridia bacterium
ATTTTTCTTATAAATACATCATATTGTACTTACAATTTTATATTAGCATAGCCTATAAGGCATTACAATACTTATTTTAAAAAATCTAATAAATATTATTATTTTTGCTAAATAGACATTATGTTATAGTATTCATCAAATTCATCATAATATTATGCTTAATATTAATAGTATACTTAATATAAAAGTTTACACAATACATTTTACATTGACACTTTATATATAATGAATTATAATATATAAGTACAAAATTATAATACTATATATATAGATTACTATTTATAAGAATGTATTAGGAGGAATTAATGGGATTTTTTACACAATTTGGATTATTATTCAGCAATATGCAATGGTTTGTTATCGTTTGCTTAATAGTAGGTTTAGTGGGTTTGTTTATTGAAATATTTCAACCAGGTTTTGGAATCTTTGGAATAGGCGGAGTAATTCTATTAATAATAAGCGTTATCTTGCGTGCAATTTTCCATTCACCAGAAGATGATGTAGTTACACAATCTTTCCAACTTTTACTTTGCATTACAGTAATAATGATATTCGCATTTGCCTTATTCATTATAGGTAATCATAAAAATTGGTGGAAACATTCTTCAATTTACCAAAGAAATACAGCAGTTGACACCGAATTTAGTGAAGGCACAAAAGATTTTTCTAATATAATTGGAAAAAAAGGTTTGGCTGCTACTGATCTTCATCCTGCTGGTAAAATGAAAATAGAGAATACTGTTTATGATGTAGTAACAGAAAATTTCTTTGTTGAAAAAAATTCAGAAGTTGAAGTTGTTGGCGTAGAAGGTGTAAAAATTATTGTTAAAAAAATCTAAATAACAAATAACTAACAAAATAGGAGAATTAGTTATGTTAAATTTGTTAGGTATAGATATAGCTACTTGGATTATCATTATAGTTTTAGGAATAGTTGTTTTGATAGAACTCTTAAGCTATTTACCATTATTTACTTGGCTTCACGCATTACTTTGCGGAGTTCATATAAATTTTGGCAAATTAATAAATATGCGTTTTCGTAAAATAAATATTAATACTATAGTAAAAGGATATATACGTGCAAAAAAAGCAAAACTAGATATAGATATAAACGATTTAGAATTATTATACTTAGGCAAAGGAAATGTAATTAAGGTAGTCACTGCATTAATTACTGCTCATAAATCAGGTATAAATTTAAGTACAAAAACCGCTATGGCAATTGACCTTGCTGGTCGTGATGTACTTAATACAGATATACAACAAGAATATATGAAAAAAGAAAAGAAAATTATTTAAACATATTAGATTTCAAATTAAAGGAGGATTATTTTATGTTAAGTTTATTAGGTACAAATGTAGCCGCATTGGTTATAGTTATTGTAATAATCGTTGTATTGTTTATTGCATTCCTTATTATAGTTCCAGTTTCTATTTGGTTCCGTGCGTTAGTTAGTGGTGCGGGCGTAGGAATGGGCAAATTAGTAGGTATGCGTCTTAGAAAGATAAAAATTAATATGATTGTTGATGCTTATATAACAGGTAAAAAAGCAGGTCTTGATATTGACATTAATGATTTAGAAACTCATTATATGGCTAAAGGTGATGTAATAAAAGTTATTAACGCATTAATTAGTGCTCATAGTGCTAATATTAATTTAAGCACAAAAACAGCAATGGCTATTGACCTAGCTGGTCGTGATGTTCTAAATGCTGTTAAGGTTAGTGTAAACCCTAAAGTTATTGAAACACCAATCATTGCAGCAATTGCTAAAGACGGTATAGAATTACGTTGTAAAGCTAGAGTTACTGTTCGTGCAAATATTGACAGACTTATTGGTGGTAGTGGAGAAGAAACTATTATTGCAAGAGTTGGTGAAGGAATTGTAACTACTGTAGGTAGTGCTAATTCTCACAAAGATGTACTAGAAAATCCAGATAAAATAAGTAAAACCGTACTAAGCAAAGGTCTTGATAGTGGTACAACCTATGAAATTCTTAGTATTGATATTGCTGATATTGATGTTGGTAGAAACATTGGTGCCCAATTACAAATGGACCAAGCTGAAGCTGATAAAAAAATAGCACAAGCTAAAGCAGAAGAAAGAAGAGCTATGGCTGTAGCACAAGAACAAGAAATGAAAGCTCGTACACAAGAAATGAGAGCTGTTGTTATACAAGCTGAAGCTGAAGTTCCTAAAGCAATGGCAGAAGCACTTCGTAATGGTAGAATTGGTGTAATGGATTATTACAACCTTAAAAATGTTCAAGCTGATACAGAAATGCGTAATGCTATAAGCAATGTAGATAATAGTCCTAAAAATAATGGTAATAAAAATGGCTAATTTGTTTGAAGAATTTACAGGTGCTAGTACTATTCAAAAAACTACTTTAGGACCACAAAAAAAGGCAAGTACGAAAAATAAAAAATCTACTAGTCCAAAAAAAGATGTAATGCATCCTGAGTTAATAAAGAAACAAAGAATTGTATCATCTAATGAGGACGAAAAACCTTATAATATACAAGAAGAGACAACTGATGGATTTCAATTTAATAGTGAGATTATTGCCAATGAATTAAGCAATACTACTAATTTGGCAAAATACGTTGTTATGAGCGAAATCCTTAATAAACCAAAATTTAGAAGGTAACAAATGAAAAGAAGCAGTGGCGTGTTATTAAATATTAGTTCTTTACCAGGTGCATATGGAATCGGCGACCTTTCCAAAGACACCGAGAACTTTATCGAACAGATAGCCTCTACAGGTTTTAGTGTATGGCAAACATTACCAATTACTAGCATAGGTATGGGAAATTCCCCTTATAGTGGGATTTCCACCTATGCTGGCAATTATTTATATTTGTCACCTGCCTGTTTTGATGAAGGCTTACTTACTCAAAATGAAATAAAAGAAAATGTTTATGGCGGAGACATTTATTTAACTAATTATGAATTTGCCAAAGATTGTAAAAAGAAATTTCTAAATATAGCATTTCCTCGCATTACAGAATCTATCCAATCTAAAATAGATAATTTTGTAAAAGAAAACTCAAATTGGGTATGTGATTATGCTGTATATATGTGTTTGAAAGAACAATTTGGACTAAAAAGTTGGATAGAATGGGATGAAGAATATCGATTTTATTCTAAAGAACTTATAACTACATATACAAAAAACAACTTTGAAAAAGTAAATTTCTTTTATTTTGAGCAATATCTTTTCTATTCTCAATGGAATAGAGTTAAACATTTTGCCAACGAACATAATGTTCAAATTTTTGGTGATTTACCTATTTATGTCAGCTATGATAGTGTTGATGTTTGGGCAAATACCAATCTTTTCCAATTAAATAAAGAAACATTGCGTCCTACTAAGGTAGCAGGCGTACCTCCAGATTATTTTGCCAAAGAAGGACAGTTATGGGGAAATCCTCTTTATAACTATACTAAAATGGCTGAAGATGATTATAAATGGTGGGTTAATCGTATGAAACACGCTCTAAATATTTATGATATAGTGCGTATCGACCATTTTCGTGGACTTTATAAATATTGGGCTGTTGATGCAAATGCAACTACAGCAATTGATGGTGAATGGTTAGATGGACCACAATTAAAAATTATTGACGCATTCAACAAAGCAATAATTAATCCAAATATTATTGCTGAAGACCTTGGAATTATAGATAAAGATGTTGAAGATTTCTTGGAAAAAAGCGGATATATGGGGATGCGTGTTATGCAATTTGGATTTGATGGAGATGTAAACAATAAGCATTTGCCTCATAATTATATACCGAATTGCGTTGCTTACACTGGCACTCACGATAATGATACCTCATTAGGTTGGTTATTATCACTACCCGATAATGTACGTCAAGAAGTATTTGAATATACAGGTTGCGAAAGCAGTTATGGATGGGCTAATGGTGCCGGACAATGTATAGCAACAAAATCCCTTATTCATACAGTGCTTTCTAGCTGTGCCAAATTGGCAATAATACCTATGCAAGACCTTTGTGGCTATGGTAGTGACACGAGAATGAACACACCAGGACTTGGGGAAGGTTGTTGGCGTTATCGTACCAACTACTCTGCAATCTCCTGTGTAGATAGAGATTTCATTTGCAAAAACAATCAAATTTACGGAAGATGTTAATTACTTTTTGCATAGCGCCTATCAATACTGATATGCTTATTAGTATAGCAATTACTAATTTTTGCAAAATAAATAATTACCCTGAATTTGATTATAAAATAGTCAGAAATATAGGAGGTAAACCTAGTTTATCTCCTAATTTATTGCAAATTAGCGTCAGTCATAGCAACAAAATTGTAGTTGTCGCCGTAAGCCAACAAAATATTGGAATCGACATTGAGTACAACAAAAAATTAATAAATATTGAAAAAATAAGTACTAGATTTTTTGATAAACCAATAAATTCTAGCAAAGAATTTTTTGACCATTTTACTCTTTCGGAAGCCACTACAAAGCTAACACAAATTCCATTACCAAAAACAATGAAATTTGCTGAATTTGACGGAAAAATAATGCCATTTTTTATTGATTTTACTTTAGCTATAGCTGGAGAAGATACAGAAATAGCATTTATAGAATATTACAAAAAATGAGGATAAAATATGAACATTTCGAATTTACACACAAATATAAATTTTCAATCTGAATTAGATGAAATAATTACTAATCTTAATGGCACACGACCTAAATTATTATTACATTGTTGTTGTGCACCCTGTGCTAGCTATTGTTTGGAATATTTATCTAAATATTTTGATATAACCGCTATTTTTATAAACGACAACATTGAAAGTATAGAAGAATATTATAAAAGAGCAAATGAGCTAGTTAGGCTAATCAGTGAAATGCCACTAGCAAGCAAAGTAGAATGTGTTATTTGCCCGTATAATGGACAACTTTTCCTAGATAGGGCAAAAGGTTTGGAAAATTTTACTGAAGGTGGACCTCGTTGTGGTATTTGTTTTACAGACCGTTTGCGTGCAACTTGTCTATACGGAATAAAAAATAAATTTGATTATTTCACTACTACATTAACAATAAGTCCATTGAAAAATTCAATTTTAATTAATGACATTGGAATGGCAATTTCCAAATCTACAAATAATCTTATTAAATGGCTACCATCAAATTTCAAAAAGAAAGGTGGTTATCTAAGAAGCATACAATTATCAAAAGAATATAACCTATATAGACAAAATTATTGTGGTTGTATTTTTAGTAAAAATGAAGCTATTACAAAAGCAAATAAAAAAGGATAAATTACAAAATATTATAAATTAAAAAATGTGGTTTATTAATTAATTAATTAATTAATTAAGAATTTTTTTTATACTAAAATATATAAATTACTACAAAAAAAAGTAGATATAAAATATATCCACTTTTTAATTTTATTATTTGTTTAGATTATTGTTCGATAACTATAGTCACTACATAGTAAGCAACAATTATACCGCCTTATTTGCTTTATTTAATACTGTATTTAATAATCTAATATATAAATTACTACAAAAAAAAGTAGATATAAAATATATCCACTTTTTAATTTTGTTATTTGCTTATATATTATTCGTTAACTGTAGCAACTACATCATTATCAAAAAATCTACTATAAAAAAATCTACTTTATTCTTTGAATTTTTTTAATAAATTGTTACTTAATATAATACCAAATTATATAAATTACTACAAAAAAAGTGGATATAAAATATATCCACTTTTTAATTTTATTGTTTGTTTAGTTATTATTCAATAACTGTAGCAACTACACCAGAACCAACAGTTCTACCACCTTCACGGATAGCAAAACGAAGACCTTTTTCGATAGCGATTGGAGTGATTAATTTAACTTCCATTCCAATATTATCTCCAGGCATAACCATTTCTACGCCATCTGGAAGTTTAATACTACCAGTAACGTCGGTTGTTCTGAAATAGAATTGAGGACGGTATCCATCAAAGAATGGAGTATGTCTGCCACCCTCTTCCTTCTTCAATACATATACTTCACTTGTGAAGTGTGTATGAGGATGCATAGTACCTGGTTTAGCCAAAACTTGTCCTCTTTCAATATCCTTTCTATCAATACCACGAAGCAAAGCACCGATATTGTCACCTGCTTGAGCATAATCAAGAATTTTACGGAACATTTCAACACCTGTTAC
>JBAXZI010000089.1:0-5951 GCA_041670385.1 Clostridia bacterium
ATTCCTAACCACTGATTTAACAGGTGCTAAAAGATATAAAAAGGCACCTTATGGGAGAAAATCAATTAGAAAATTTAAAGACCAATATAGTTCTTTAAGCGATTGGCTTGAAGAAAATTCTGGAACTAATAATTTATATGATATTAATATTGACGCTTTGACTAAATTCAAGGAAAATAACCCTAAAACAGCCAAGGCAATTGATGTTTTAATTGGAATTAAATAGAAATAATGCAATATGTGGAATTGACTTTTCCAAACAATAAAGTTTTTTTCACAATAAAATCACTAGACAATGTTACTATTTCCAATGGTGATTTTTTTGTAGACTTTTTAAACGTGATTTCCGTTAAAGAGGAAAGAACATATGTTTTTTTTAATGTAAATATTTATGCCAAAGCAATTAAAAAAATGTTCTGGGAAAACAATTTTGAAGGTGTCGAAAGTTCATTAAAAACTACCGAATTGGATAATAACGAATTTCAAGCAATTGGAAATGTGGAAATTTTTTACGGCTTTAAATTTAAATACAAGGATAGTATTTATTTATTGAAATCATTGACTAATCTTGTTCCTAGGCTAGATTACAAGAGAGTAAATCAAGATGAATTCACAGCCTACTCAATGGCTTTGAAAAAGTATCAAGAGCAGAAATTGAATGGCTTTACTTTAGCCTCTTCTTGCTGGAACAAATGGAAAAAAGGACACCTAAAAGACATTTATGGAAAAAGATTTAATTATATTAAATGGGATAATGAAATATATAACTATTCTGTTAAGCTAGGTGATTTCGGTTTGAATTTAATCAACCCAAAATATAAAAACAAAATAGTTAATAATGTCTATATTTTCGACCGTAATAGTCAATATCCCTATATTGCCTTGAACTATCCTTTACCGACCGACCAACCATTAGAATTCAAAGACATTAAAGAATTTCAAAAGCAAACCAGATACACTACTTATTTTGTTGTCATAAGAATTTATTTTGCGACTATCAAAAAAGGGCTTTTCCCATTTTTAAACACTAGCGACAATGACACTGTTAAAATTCCAAATTCAATAAACAATGAAACTCTTGTTCTTTGGAAAGATGAATTTCAAGAATTCAAAAAGCGATACACGAATTTATCATTCAAGATATTAAAAGTCTATGGTGTTAAGTTAAGAAAAAATTTCTTTAGCAGTTATTTTCCACCTTTGTTTGAAATGAAACAAACCGCAAGGGCTAATAATGATTATTTGAGTTCCTATTTTGCTAAATCGCAAATGAATATGCTTTTAGGGAAATTCGCTCAAAACAGGTTTGCAACTCAATATCTGGAGTATAAAGAGGGAAAATTTAAAGTCGTTAACAGCGAAGATATTTTTAGATATTCTTTGCTTTTTTCATATATCACTATGAAAGCAAGATTAAATGAGGAATTCTATATTAATGTGGTTTTTAAAAATCAATTTGTGTATTGTGATACCGATAGTCTTTTTATTAAAGACTTCAAAAAGAAACAAGCAAAATACCTTTCAATTGACCCTTTTAAAATAGGTGCTTTCAAATTGGAACATATCGACACCCAATTAGCGATTAAGAATAGGAAGCAATACAGCGAACTCACTACAGAGGGCGAAATTCTAAACACGATAGCTGGTGCTGATACTTCCTTGACTGAATTGCTAGAGCCAGAAGAATTTTTAAAGTGTCCGCACGTTTATAAAAGAGAAGAATGGGATACGACAAATTTAGAGCCAAAAAAGAAAATAGTAAATATTTTAATTTAGCTATTGACAATAGCGCGCAATGCGCTATAATAGAGATAGTAAAGTTAGCGAGGCTAACGGAAAAGAGAAAAATATGAATAACGATACGCTCATAGGACGTGCAGAGAAGGAAGGCATCGTCAACTGCGAGGGAAGACACTTCTACGTGAAAGCCATCAAGTCCGCCAAAGGCAAGATATGGCTCAAGGAGACAGGCGAGGATATGGGATTTAGCAAGGACGCAGGCAAATACGGAACAGGAAGGACATTTCCATTATGGAACCATATGAGAGGAATGTATCCTTGGCTCTTGCTAAGCGAATTCAGAAATGGGATGAAGACTTCAGTTAAATAAAAATAGAGGGGAGCTAATATGAATAACGAAAAAGAAGAAGTAGTTGTTAAGAGAGTTGGAAAGTTTGTCAATTTCTATCAAGTTCAAACGATTTGGGATAACATTCTAAATCGAGAAATCAAAGTTTTAAGAAATATTGAAACTACTAATTACCTTTTAAAAAATGAAAGCAATTATAGGAATTTAATGAATGATATGGAAGTTACCGCTTTCGGTAGTGGAAACATTGAAAGAGTATTTCAATTTGATATTGTTTACGACAGCGATAATAAGCACAGCAAAATAATTACTTCTATTTATTATCTAAGCGAAAAGATAGATAGTAATGCCGTAGATTAAGCTAGTCTTAAAGAGGACAAAATAATGACCGATAAAGATTTAAATTATATTAATACGAAAGTCGATAAATTTTACAGAATAGAAGTTTATGATTTTGTTTCAAAACAAATTGTATTTTATCAGTCGACTTTGACTTTAACAGAGGCTAGAGAAATATTCAAAGTTTTTAAAAAAAGATACCCTGGAAAGTTTGGATATTATCTTCAAATTTTTCAAAAAGACAAGGAAAACAAAGATGAAATAATTTATTGTTCCACCGATTATCAAGAAAATTTAAAAACTAAAAAGGAAATAAAGAAATGAAATTTAGAGTTTATTTATATTTGAAAACCAATACTAATTTAAAAAAACCTAATGTTATTTTATCTATAAATACCGAAATCGAATATGACAAAACATTTAGAGAATTCTGGCAAAACTATATGATTAACGACTTAACCCCGTCTTATTGCTTGAAGAATAATGCTAAAGGAAAATATTACGCAAAAATTACGACAGCCTATAAAAACCGACATTTAGCTTATTCAAAATGGTTTATAGAAGATGAAAACGGCTATTGTTTCCACGAGGTGAAAAATATGTAATTAATTAAGGAAAATATGCTATATTTTAGAAGTTAAAGAAAGAAAGGACTATTTAAAAAATGGTTAACACATTAGAAATTTCTGGAAGATTAGTAAACGATATGGCTGAAGAACATTTTACAAGAAAAAATGGCGAAACTATGAATTGTCTTAAATTCAAAATTGCCGTTAATAAGGCAAATGGCAAAGCCTTTTTCTTAAACGCTGTTGTCTATAATGCTGATTTAAAAGGTTGCCCTTGCAAAACTACCAAAGGTAGCCTTATCGCTTTAAAGGGTGCATTAAATTGTAATCAGCTGAAAGCCAAAGAGGGAGAAAAATATGGTGCATATTGGTATGAAATCGTAGTTTCCAAAGCTAAAGATTATGAAGAGCCAACAAACATTGACGAAAATTTAGAATTCTAAAAGATAGCCTAGCCCTAACAGCTAGGCTTTTTTTATGTTAAAATATAAATATGAAAGAAATACTTTATACAAATTTAAAAATCGCTAACGTTGAATGGGATAATTCTTATACAAGTGCGATTTATATTGAGAAAACTGATGATGAATTTATCAGCTTTTTAAACGCTCAAAATTTAATTGATGAAAACGGAAATAATGCCAATTACAGCTTTAAAGAAATTTCTTCAATATCCGCAATTGCTGTCATTAAAACAACAGAGATTTCTAAAAGTTTTTCCTTGAATGAAGTAGCTAACTTCAATTATCTGATAATTTTAGACCATTTAGGAGATAACACTATTTCGTATAGATATTATTTTATCGATAAAAGCGAAATCGTAAGCGGAATAACTTTAAAACTTAATTTGACTTTAGATATTTTTGCGACTTATAAATTAAATAAAGATTTTGAAATTGACAATGTAATTACTGAACGTTGCCATTGCGAAAGATTTACTTTATCTTCCACGATTAATAATTTAACTCTTGACATCAGCCCACACGCCAAAGCCAATAATCCAGAACCACAGCTTGACACAGCCTTTAGCTCTACATACCAAACTTACAACCATAATTATTTAAGTTGCGATAACTTAGAAAATGTTTTTTTAAGCACCGAAATAGAAAATGATATTTTAGGCTGGTTAATTATTTATGGAAATTTTAAAATTACTGATAGTACTTATTTAATTGAATTGGCTAATAACCAATTGTCAAATAGATTAAACGGATTAACCATGCCATTTTGTGCTTTAATTGCCCCTATTTTTAATCATTCCCAAAAAGATTTAGCACCTTATTGTTATTATAAAATCACTGATTTAGATAAAACTTTTAAACACCCTGTTAATGCTAGAGAAATGTATCAAGATTTAAAAGAAGAAACTAGCGGAACTGTTGGAATTTTTACCTATTATGAAAAAGAAAACAAAGATAGCGACAACAATATTACTTATACATTTGAAGAAGAAGAAAAAACATATGGTAAATCATCATTTAGCCCTTTTTCAATTCAAATTGTTAAACAATTGCCGTTTAAATTAAAAGACTATGGGTTATCATTTGATAATGTTAATCATTATTTTACAATTGATGATTTAGGTTATTTAACAAGATACCCTTTAACTACAAAAGGTACTCAAATTCAATTAATTTCCTTTACTCCTTTGAATAGCAGTTCCAAAATTTATTGTTTTTCATTGCTTAATTTCGCTAATGAAAATAGCACTAGAGATTATAATGTTGGTTTTAAATTTACGGTTGCTCCTAGTGATGATGATGAACTAAACACACAGCGAGATATTACTAGAGAGCCAAAATTATTTAAAAAGCCTTATTTTAGTTTAGGTTTAAGAAATGAAAATACTTCAAATAGCTTTGATTATAATGTTTTTGATTTAAATTTAGCAAATGAAAGTGGAAACACTCATTTTACTTTTAAGGTTCAAGGCAAAATTTCACCCACGCCAACTGGTTGTGTTTACACAGAAAACATTGAAACCAATGGCTCTTATTACAGCTATTTGGCAACTTCAAAATATTATTTCCAATACGCTGATACTTCCAATTTACCGACTAATACAGACTATTGGAAAAAATACGTTGCCGAAAACAAAAATTATGTTTCAAGTGAAATTCTAAATGCTGTTAGCGGTTATGGTTCTTCCGCTTTAAGTTTGGGTATGGGCGTGGCTAGTGGACTTTCTGGAAATGCTTTGGGCGCTGTTAGCGGTGCAACTGGCGCTTTCGTTACAGCCTATAACACGACTACTACTTTAGCCAAAACATTAATCAGCCAAGATAATATTAAATCACAGCCAGATGATGTTAAATTAAGTGGTTATTCTTATGCCAGTCCTTTAATTTCCACTTATGAAACTAATGGATATATTTCTTATTATGTTTTCAATGAATTGAAAAAACTAGATAAATATAAATTATTTGACTATTTCTATAATTTCGGTTATGAAGTTGATAGCCAAATGTCCTCTAGCGAATGGTTTGGGAGAATTTTCTTTAATTATGTTAAAATAAGTGAACCTTGCCAAAGCAAGATTAAAACTAATGTTCCAATGTCTAATGAAATTAAAAATGAAATCTCAAATAGACTTCTAAATGGAATAAGGTTTATTTCTTATAATTCAAAAACCAATACAGATAATTTTAATAATTTATCTTTGGAAAATTGGGAGAGGAGATTAATTAAATGATAGACTGTGTTTTAAATCCTAAAAAAAATAACAGGCAAAGAATTTATAAAAACCTTATAACTTTATTTGCCAATTTGTCTAACCAAATTTTTAGTTGGGAAAACTTACCTAAAGAATTGCCCTCTTATATGATTGAATATTATCTATTTTCACGTGGAAATTGTATTTTATGTAAATATGAAAACACTTCAAATTTCTTTGCCTTGTCTTTGGCAAAAGCTGGAAAATTGGACGCTTACGGAAGAATGATAAACGCTTATCC
>JBAXZI010000090.1:0-5914 GCA_041670385.1 Clostridia bacterium
AATAACTGTTCGTAAACTCATAACCTGAAGGTAATACTTCAGTAAGTCCACTATAATAATTTGTCGCATCTTCATTCGAAATATTTGGATAACCCAATCCGGCATATATCATAGATATATCCATTCTTGTTGTATAAAAAAACTTGGTTTTTTGTCCATTATCGTTATCAAACCGCCAACTTTCTGGATTATACAAATCATGATTACCCATAACCACAAATATTTGGAAATTATCATTTCCTTGATTCGTTCTTATTTTATTTTGCAATTTACGCAATTTATTAGCCACATCAATATGTGACATTAACTCACCGTCTTGCCCTACATCCCCACTTAAAACTAAGTAGTCTATATCTGAATTTTCCAATTTCTCAATTGAGGCATCAAAAATAGCTTCTGACTCAAGCCATAATTTAGAACTTGTTTTCGTAATATAATTATAAAAATAATCATCACTATCCGTGTCTATATTATTACCATAATATCCTAATCTGAAAGGATAATAATGTGTATCCGTAATATGCCCAACTTTCACATCTTGAGCATCGCTTATTTCATCACTAGCCGCATCTGCATTAATTGTATTTATTTGTAAAAATACAAAACTACCACATAATGCAACTATTATTGCCATAATAAGAATTAGTGCTGCTTTGGTTTTTAAATATTTTATCATTAATCCTCCAAAAATTCGTGTTATTATTAATATATATAATAATATGTATATAATATTATAAGCTAGCAATTAGCTTATGTCAAGGCTAAAAGTTAAATTTATCTTAAATAATATACTAAGAATTCACAATAAAAAACGCCTATTCGTATAAAGTTAGCACGAATAGACGTTAATTGAAATTATAGATACTACTTTTATATCAAAAAGTTTGCATTTCTTCATTTTTTGATAGAAAACTTCTAGTTCTATCATCTTTCGGATTCCCAAAAACTTCAGCAGGAGTACCGTATTCTACCACCACACCATTTGCCATAAATAGAATTTTATCCGCTACATTCCTAGCAAATTCCATTTCATGGGTAACGATAATCATCGTATTATCCTTGTCTTTTAATTTTTTAATTACTTTCAAAACTTCGCCCGTTAATTCTGGGTCTAGTGCAGAAGTAGGTTCATCAAAACAAAGAATTCTTGGTGACAAAGCAAGTGCCCTAGCTATAGCAACTCTTTGGCATTGTCCGCCCGAAAGTTCACAAGGGTAACTATCCATTTTTTCTTCTAACCCTACTCTTTTCAAAATTTTAATTGCATTTTCTTCTATATTTTGTTTACTAGAATTTTTTTGGATATTAAGTTTTTCTTTTTCATTTTTATATTCAATACGAACGTCCGTATTAAAAGGAGCTTTCCAAAAATTCTTTTTTAACACTTTTGTTTTTTCTTTTATTTGGTCAGAAATTAGCAATTTGGGAGCAAGCATAATATTTTGCAACACATTATATTGTGGAAAAAGATTAAAAGATTGAAAAACTAATCCAAAATTAAGTCTTTTTTTACGCAATTGCATTTCGGATAAATTATTATCTTTAGGTGCGGAATACAATAATTCGTCATCGATATAGATATCCCCACTATCTGGAGTTTCCAAAAAGTTTATACAACGAAGTAAAGTGGTTTTTCCACTACCCGAACTACCAATAATAGCTAGCACTTCCCCTTTTTCAATTTCAACGTCAATGCCTTTAAGTACTTTGGTATCTCCAAAATTCTTTTTAATATTAGTTATTTTTAATAATGCCATCTTTTATCCTTGATAATAATTTAATTTTTTCTCAATTTTGCTAAACAATATACTCAAAATTCCATTGAATACCAAATAGAACACACCCGCATAGAATAGTGGCCACAAAATTCCATATACATTTACCAATTTTTCTGCCGCCCTATTAAGCTCAATAACGGATATTACCCTAGCAAGTGAAGTATCTTTTACAAGAGTTATAATTTCATTTGACATTGGCGGTACTATCCTCTTAATTACTTGCAACATCACTATCTTAATAAATATTTGACGTTTAGTCATACCAAGCACTTTGCCTGCTTCATATTGCCCCTTAGGTATACCTTCTATTCCACCACGATATATTTCACTAAAGTAGCAAGAATAATTAATAACAAATGCGATTGCTACCGCCAATAATCTAGAATCAATTGACATATCAAACAATAATGCCGGGACATAAAACACCACAATGATTTGTAATAAAAGTGGAGTTCCTCTAACTATCCAAACAATTCCCTTCGTAAAAAATTTGATTATCTTGAATTTGCTCATTGAGCCAAATGCGACAAGCAACCCTAGAGGTAAGGAACATACTAATGTAAGTCCAAACAATTCTAGGGTTACTACAAATCCTACTAATAATTGTTGCGTTGCGTAAGCAAATGTCATAAATTATTTTCCTTTTATAAATTGATTTATATTAATCTTTTTCTTTTTCGATACACGCAGCACCAGCACTGCCAGCTTCAGCTATCATAGTAGCATTGTTCCAAGTAGCAGTATCTTTTGTATATTTAGTTGCATCAGTCTTTCTAATAACGGCTACTTGTTTATTTTTCATATAAGGAGCACTCATTTCCATACTTGAACTTCTTTCATCAGTAATGGTAAGACCATTCCAAATAAGGTCAATTTTATTTGTTCTTAATTCAATTTCTTTAGTTTCCCATACGATTTCTATAAATTCGATATCCAAACCAAGTTTTGCAGCAACTTTTTTAGCTAAATCTGTATCAAAACCAATTAGTTTTCCCTCAGTATCTTTATAAGCAATTGGTGCAAATTCAGTATATCCTACAATTAATTTTCCATTATTCATAATTGCTTTATAATCTGCATTATCAGCATCTACTGCATATGTTTTTGTAGTGTCAACTGCGATTTCATTTTGAAGACCATACGCTGTAGCAACTGTAGTGATATCACCAGACAACTCCAATTCTACCATTGCTTTGTTAATTGCATTAATTATACCCGAACCTTTTCTTCCTGCTATACCATAATTCTCATCAGCAAGAACACAACCTTCGATTAATTGTAAATCGCTAGCTCCTTCTGTTTTCATATAATATCCTGCCATAACACTATCCATAACACCAATATCTGCGGTATTAGATTTTAATTCGGTAAGTATTTTTACTTGAGCATCTGCTTCGACAAAGGTTTTACCCACTTTCAAATCGCTACTTCCGCAAGCTACCATAGATATTGACAAACAAGCTACTAATAATACTATTGCTACTATTGTAATAATTTTTTTCATTTTTTCTCCTTAATTAATAATAATCTTTTAATTTTGCTTTATCGCTTTACCTTGATAAAGTACTTATATTATATATTGACATGACTTTAATGTAAAGCATTTTTAATAACTTTTTGTTTCGTTTTTCGTAAGTAATCTTTTTTTATTATTTAGAAAATAAAGAAAGCCCTTTTTTGATATGCACCCCAAAAGTTAGACACTTTTGGAGGTGCACATCATTTATAAGAGCTTTCTTTTGATATATTTATATATTTTATATCTTTTTTATGGTTTTGAAGGTGGATTATCTGGATATAATATTTCATAAGTACAATTAGGGAATATAAAACGATGATTATCCAAATTAATACCATAAATAATAAATTCACCCGTATGGTCTAAAGCTGTTGTCTCATAAACAGTTCTCGGTTGATTATTTTCATAAAAACAACATTCATCTTCATCATTATAATCAGTTTCAGTAGAAATGCTATCATTTTCAATAATAACTGTACGCAAATCTTTACATCCCTCAAATAAGGAACGACTCATTCTAGCAATATTAGGTGGTAAATATACCCAAGCTAAACTTTTACACGCTTGAAATACGCCATAATGGAAAGCATCTATATAATCAATAGCATCATCATTATCTGTATCCGCTTCGTCTATCGCCGTCAATTCATATTCAAATTTATATTGTGTTTTTAATGATATTCTGCCCCTATAACCTGAACCACTTTTTTTATTTGTTATTTTTGTACATTGACTAAAATCTGCCCAAACTAGATTAATACATCTCCAAAAAGCATATTGACCGACAACCTGTAAATTCTTGCCACCAGTAAAACTGCTTATTTTTGTTCCAACAAAAGCATTTTCTCCGATATATTCTAAAGTATCTTTATCTTCAAAAGTTACCGTTTGCAATTGCGAACAATTATTAAATGCATCGTGTTCTATTCTCGTAATTGATGCAGGAATAGTAACTGTAGTTACACAAGTAGGCAAACAATACATACCTAATTCAGTAATAATCCTTTCTTTTGTATCTCCGTTTATAGTTAATATTACAGAACTAGGAATTTTAATTTCGGATGTCCTTGCGGACCAAAAAGCCAAATTATAACTTACTACTGTTCTGTCTGGAAAATTATAAATTTCTTGCAATGCTATATCTGTAGATTTTCCCTCTTCCCAAGAATAGTTACGAAAGACTAATCCTATATCATATACAAATATAGTATCTCTCCAATTTCTAGTCCCCGAAGATGTGCTACCTGCTTTCAATTCTTTACCGGCTAAAATATTATCTTTGAACCTTTGCAATACTTCACCGCCTGTACCTTTATTACAGAAAATTCTTGTTGGCACAGAATATGTCTTGGGTAATGTATCATCAATTTCACCAGTGCCATCTTGTCCCATTTCTCCTGTTTCAAACGTACCATATAAAAAGTCACTATAAACTCTACCAATCTGAACTTCACTTGGATTCTCAAGTTCCGAATAGCCTCTAGGTACGTTACTTATATCAGTTATATTAGGGAATTCAATACTTTTTAGTTTACTACACCCTAAAAATGGACCATTACCATATCTGGAAAATATTTTACTATTTATAATTACTCTATCTATATTTATCAAATTTGCAAATGCTCTTGTATGTAAAGATTCAAGCAAACTGTTTTCCAATCCATAAACTTCATTACCAATATTCAATATAAGAACATTGCTACAATTGTAAAAAGCTTCGACATCGACTTCTTCCAAACTGTTAGGTAAAGTAATTTCAGTAATCAAATCTTGATAACGGAAAGCCTCTTTTCCTATATATTGTACACCTTCATTAAATTGCAAAACAGACAAATTATCTAGAGGATAATTGCCACTATCAAATGCATTATCAGGTATGATATTTAGAGCAGGCGTAACAATAGTATTTTCCACACCTTCAGTTTCATTACGGAATATTACGCTATTAAGCTTTGGACAATCCGCAAATATGTTTGCACCTATTTGATTTTGGTCTTTATGCGCAATAGTCCAACCTGCATCCACTTCCAATTGATGCCCATCTACTGCATTAATTTGTGATTCAAAATAACAACCTGGTTCGAATATAACCGATTGGAACTGTGTATTAAAGAAACATTTTACACCAATAAAATTATAATTGGGTTTTATATGTAAAATCGATTGATTTATACCATTATTTGTAGTATTACTCCAGCCACTATACCTAAAAGCAAAATTGCCTAAATAGGTTACCTTATCCGGAATAGTAAAAGGAGATGTTATTCCCATCGCTTTAGTGTCTTGAAAAGCAAAGTCTCCAATAGTAGTAAGTTCACTATTATCATTAAAATCCACTTTCTTAAGTTTATTACAATTATCAAAAGCACAATAGCCTATTTCTCTAACAAACCTACCAATTATAAGATTTGTCATTGTGTTTATATCTTGAAACGCTTTATTCGCAATACCAATAATTGGATATTCCGTAGACTTTTTGGTAATAACCCCGGTTTCTTCATTCTTAATTAGTACTTCATCTACCAAAGTATCACCCAAATCATAAATTGGATGTCCTTTTTGGGTATCTTTCGTTATTATAACGCCATTTTTGAATATTTTTGTTTTTGCCATACCA
>JBAXZI010000091.1:0-5869 GCA_041670385.1 Clostridia bacterium
ATTATTACTAGAACTTGCGGAAATTGATGATGCACCTGCATCTGTATTGGCTGCAATGCCCGTTGTATTTGCTATTAATAAAATAGATGCAAGAAGAAGCACAATAATGACATAAAATCCTAAGAAAATTTTACCACGTTTCTTAAATTCTATATTTCCGAATATTTTTTTTATCAATTTATTGCCTTTATTATTAGAAATATTCTCATTAAACTCATCTTCTGTCATTAATTTCTCATCACTAGACCTATTTACTAACATTTTAAGCAAATATTCATCATATTTTGTATGAACAATATTATTTTCAATTTTTTCAACTTTTTGAATATTTTCTTTTATTTCATTAATTTGAGGTTGTTTTATTCTAACAACTTCTTGCCTATCAAGCATAATTTCTTCTTGAGCAAAATCTCCATTATCGTTTTGACTTCTTTTTGCTTTATTTTTCAAATAAATATCAAAATTAGTCAATTGTTCATTATCTCTTGTATTCATATTCGTCATCATTTTAGTTACCTCCCTCAAATTTTTTAATTAAACCCTTTCAGCTATACGAAGTTTTGCACTAGTAGACCTTTTATTTGTTTCTGCCTCGATATCACCTGATATTGGTTTTTTTGTTATTATTATTACCTCTTGTCTTTTATTACACGTACATATTGGAGTATGTTTATCACATATACAATCTTTTTGTAATTCTATAAATGAATGTTTTACTATTCTATCTTCAAGCGAATGAAAACTTATTACACATATTCTTCCGCCTTCTTTTAATCTTAAAGTAACTTTTTGTAGAAATTCAGCAAGTCCTCTAAGTTCATCATTTACTTCTATTCTTATTGCTTGAAAACTACGCTTAGCTGGATTTCCATTCTTATATCTTGCTTTAGGAGGATAGCAACTTGCTATTATTCCTGAAAGCTCCAATGTACTTTCTATCGGTTTTTCTTGGCGTTTTGCAACTATTCTGCGAGCGATTTGCCTAGAAAACTTTTCTTCACCATATAAAAATAAAACATCTGCCAATGTTTTTTCTGCATATTCATTTACCAAATTGTAAGCAGAAAAATTTTGTTCAGTATCCATTCTCATATCAAGTGGTGCATCTTTCATATATGAAAAGCCTCTTTCGGCAGTATCTATTTGAGGTGAGCTTACGCCCAAATCAATAATAATTCCATCTAGCTTCTCTATACCCATTTCATCTAAATAACTTTCTATATTACGAAAATCATCGTGAATTAATGTTAATTTATCATTATATTTAGCCAATTTAATTTTAGCATTTTCTATAGCTAAAGGGTCCTTATCAGTAGCAATTAATCTACCATTTTCGCCTAATTTTTGTAAAATTCCTTCACTGTCACCACCTGCACCTAAAGTAAGGTCACAATAAATTCCATCTGGCTTTATTTGTAAACCTTCTAATACTTCGTTGTACAATACTGGTATATGTTGAAACTCCATCTTTTCCCCTCTATGCGTCTAAAATCTTAACAGCTTTATCTACACTTGGTTTTATCTTACCCCATTTAGCGTCATAAACTTCTTCTGGCCAAATTTCTATTCTATTAACAAGACCTATAAAAACTACTTTTTTAGATATATTTGCATAATCTTTCAAATCATTTTGCAAAACAAATCTTCCTTGACTGTCTTCTTCTGGTTCTTGAACTAAAGTACATAATTCACGCATTGATTCTTGTACCTTTTCATCATTTAGCTTAGAATCCAAAAAACTTTCAGCAAATAAGTTCTCATAATCATCTCCGTTTAATACAAATAGACAATTATTAGTTCCACCACACAAAAGATAATCATCGTTTAATTTTGCACGAAATTTGCTAGGAATTCTAATTCTATTTTTTTCATCTAAAGAAATTTTATGTACACCTAAAAAACGCATTCTTACCTCCCTTCTAGTTTTACTATAACTATATAGTAGCACAAATATTTTCCACTTGCAACCACTTTTTTTCAAATATTTTTACTACAATAAATTAATGATTAATTATATGTATGTTTATGTCGTTTTTTGCGAGTTTAATCGATAAAACCATAGGGAAATTATTCCCTTAAATATTTTAATTTTTATATTTTATCCCTAAAAAAAATCATCACTCTTATTTTGTGATGATTTTTATATAAATTTTTATGCAAATTATTATTATTTTTAGTCTATTTCCAATAATTCATTATTAAGTAAATCACAAGAAGTTAATAAATATTTTATTCCTTTTTTGTCTACTACAAATTGATAACGAACTTTTTCTCCGTGTAAATGTCCATAAACCACTTTATCTACACAATAATCATTTATAATGGACGTAAATTCCGAATCAGCAAATTTGGAATTAAATGGAGGATAGTGCATCATTACAATAATTTTTTCATTATTTTGTTGCATCAATTTAGCACTATCTAAAGTTAATTTTAATCTTATAATTTCCCTATCAAATATTTTTTTATCATTAGGTAGTTGGTCTTGATTATTTTCTGGCACCATCCAACCTCTTGTCCCACAAATTATATAATCGCCGAATTTTATTGAATTATTTTGTATAAAAGTTATACTTTCATAAGGCAATGCTTGCAATTTTGACAAACTTTCCCACCAATAATCGTGGTTGCCTCTAATTATTACCTTTTTTCCTTTAAGTTGGTCTATATCTTCCAAATCAGAACAAGCATTTTTCAAACTCATTGCCCAAGAAATATCGCCGGCAATAAGAACAATGTCTTCTTCTGTTACTTTTTCTTGCCAATCTAATTTGATTTTGTCCCAATGTCCTTTCCATTTATCACCAAAGATATCCATTGGTTTATTTACTAAATTAGATAAATGTAAATCGCTTATTGCAAAAATTTTCATTAACTTTTTCCTTATTCCTTATTTTATATAATTTTAACACACATTATTTATATTGACAACTAAATATAAAAAAATTAGGCTGCCTTCCTTTATGAAAGCAACCTAATAATTTCATCTAAAGTATTTAATTGCTACTCTGGAAATATTGGGGACTCAAACATTCCTGAACAACTATCCTCTTTGTATTTCTGACAAGGCGGTAATATTGGATAACCATAACTGGGAACTACCAATATAACGTTTGCCACTACTTTTGTAATAATGGTGACACATAAAGTTGCTGTCAATACACTACCACTTAATGAGTTTTGTATACCAACAATAACTGCTGCTGCGTCAATAGTTGGAGCGAATACTCCATCTTCTGGTACATATAGTACCAAATCTTGATCTAGCGACACCATAGATGTCCCTGTCGATTTTAGACCCCCTGCATTTGTTACTTCCACTAAAATAGGTACTTCCAAAGTGTATTTAACTCTTGATGCTCTACTTCCTTCAATAGGTTGGATATCTAGATTTACAATTTCGCCACTCCCGGAACTAGCAACTTTTGTCACTGTAGGATTAACTGGTGGAGTATCAAAATCCACGTTTAATGTAGTTTCTAAACTCAATCTTTGAATACAAACGTCAAAAACCCTTTTAGTATCAATACAGACTCTTTCAGCCATATTATTGTTAGTGCAACATCTTGCAGGAGATCCACATTTTTTAGAATTACAAGCCATAATAAATCTCCTTTTTATAGTATCTAATACATACTATGGTAAAAAATATTTTTATGTGCTTATCTTTAATATGTGATAATTATTATAATTGTTCGTTATTGGTATTTGCAGTTTCTAAAACAGAACGGCTTTTATTAAAATCTATTATTTCATCTATTTTCTGATAAATTTCTTTATCGCCAATATATTTAGTGGACGATGACATTAAAATGTTATCTACACCTACACCAATATAATCAGCAATTTTTTTCTTCATTTGTAAACCTGCACTGCGTGATAATTTATCACACTTAGTAGCTATAATTGTAAATGGTATCATATAATAATACAAATATTTTAACATATTCATATCATCTTTTGAAGGCATATGTCTAATATCAACTAGCATAAATACATTTTTTAGACCTTTGGAGTTTTGCAAATAAGTCTCTATTAATTTACCCCATTTTTCTTTTTCAACATTGCTTACCTTAGCAAAACCATAACCCGGTAAATCCACTAAAACAAACTCACCTTTGTTCATATCAAAATAATTAAGAAGACGAGTTCTTCCTGGTTCTTTTGATGTTTTTGCTAATTTCTTTTTATTACAGATAAAATTTATAAATGTAGATTTACCTACATTAGATTTGCCTGCAATAGCAATTTCTAAAGGGTAACTAGACATTTGAGATATGTTGCCTACACTAGTTATAAATTCCGCATTTTTAATCATAATATTTTACCTTTTATAGAAAAAGGTGGCATATATTTAGCCACCTTTTTTGTATTTTCTATGCTATTCCTTCAGCTATAGTTTTTCTTTCAATTTTTGGTGCAACCGCTTTATCTATACATTCTTTAGTAACAATTACCTTCTCTACTAAATTATCAGAAGGTATATCGTACATAATATCAAGCATTACACTTTCAACGATAGAACGCAAACCTCTCGCACCTGTTTTTAATGCAATAGATTTTTGTGCAATAGCCCGTAATGCATCTTTATCAAAGGACAAATCAACATTATTAAGCATAAGCATTTTTTTATATTGCTTTATAATAGAATTCTTAGGTTCAGTAAGAATAAGAACTAAATCTTCTTCTGTAAGCGGGTCTAAAGCAGCAATAATAGGCATTCTGCCTACAAATTCAGGAATTAAACCGTACTTTATCAAATCATCTGGCAATAAATCGTGCATATTTTCTTTATAATTGCCATCTTTATTTTTAAGATGACCACCAAAACCTAAATTAGAATTATCTTTACGCTTGTCTACAATCTTATCCAAATTAACGAATGCACCACCGCAAATAAATAAAATATTTGTAGTATCAATTTGTATACATTCTTCTTGAGGATGTTTTCTTCCACCACGTGGAGGGACATTTGCAATTGTAGATTCCAGAATTTTCAATAGTGCTTGTTGGACACCTTCACCACTTACATCTCTTGTGATACTGACATTTTCACCCTTACGGCAAATTTTATCAATTTCGTCAATATAAACAATACCTTTTTCAGCTTTTGAAACATCACCATTAGCGGCTTGAATAAGCTTTAATAATATGTTTTCTACATCCTCGCCTACATAACCAGCTTCGGTTAAAGATGTAGCATCGGCTACACAAAATGGTACTTTTAAGATGTCTGCAAGTGTACTTGCAAGTAAGGTTTTTCCACTACCTGTAGGTCCAAGCATAAGAACATTACTCTTCTCTAACTTAACATCATCGTTAACATTGTCTGCATTGTCTTTAATCCTTTTATAATGATTATACACAGCAACGCTAAGCACTTTTTTAGCCGCATCTTGCCCTACTATACTTTCGTCTAGTTTAGCTTTTATTTCTTTTGGAATAGGCAATTTATTGATGCTCAATTCTTGATTTTCTACATTAGAATCTAAAGAATTTTCTTCTACAGCAATCTCTTCAAGTAGCTTGAAAGCTCGCTCAATACACACATTACAAATTGAAATACCTTTTGCACCAGCAATTAAAGTAACAGCATCACTAGCCGAACGTCCACAAAAGGCACATCTATTGCTATCAACCTCAATAGTTGTTTTCATAATTACTTAATCTCCTCTCTTTGGGTATATACTTTATCAATTAATCCATATGCTTTTGATTCTTCAGCAGTCATATAAAAATCTCTTTCTACATCCTTAACTATTTTGTCAAAATCTTGATTCGTATTCTCAGCCAATATTTTATTCATTCTAGTACGAAGTTTTATAATATGTTCGGCAACAATTGCTATTTCTGTAGCTTGTCCTTGAAC
>JBAXZI010000092.1:0-5715 GCA_041670385.1 Clostridia bacterium
AAAAAAGCAGTATTTGGAACTAATTCAGACAAGCAGGTTACTTTAGCATTACTTAATGATCTATTAGTTCAATCAGATTTACCAACTCTATTAGTGAATGAAGGCAAATACAAGGTTGAAGGCTCTTCAGAATTTACAACGGTGCGTTACTTCCCTGAAAACATAATATCCATGTTTGGAAGCTCTACGTTAGGAGAAACAATCTATGGATTAACTGCTGAAGAAGTAAAACTTATTGGCGATGGCAAAATGGAAGATGCTTCAATGGTTGGAAATATATTTGTCGGAACTTATACTTCAATTGATCCAGTTGGAGAGTTTACCAAATCAGCTGCAACTGCAATGCCAAGCTTTCCACATGGTGAAGAACTAGGAATTGCAACAATAACATTAGCTTAGTACTAAGGGGGAATTAATTTTTCCTCTTTTATTTACGTAGAGGGGGATATTTATGGAACTCAGCATGGATCAAAGGAAGGCTATCCTTGTAATTAAAAATTATTTAAATGTTAATGGAAATTTAAAATATTCAGATGATTATATGATGACAGAATTTGAGCTTGCAATAGATGAATTGGTAGAAAATTCTATTGGTATTAAATCAATTAAAACTACAGGAATAAAATCTAAAAGTGAAGGGACTCAAAGTGTAACTTTTGAAAGTAATATCGAAGCCTGGACAATAACAGATAATGTAAAGATGTTATTGCCTTTACCTTTTATAAGGTTAATGGGGTGATGCTATGGGTGTGTTATTTAAGAATTCAGATATAACAATTTACAATAAATATTATGATGCCATAACAGGATACGATAAATATCAAAGGACTGTAATTAAGGATGTAGATTGGCAAGGTAAAAGGAATGCTACAGTAAGTGATAAAGGACTTTTAATGGCTGATAGTATTCTTATTTTTATAGATAAATTAGATAATTATATTTCTCCAAAACAGTTTGCAAAATTAACTGTTGATGAAAAAATAAATTATTTTACTTTGGCCATGGGTGATAAGATTGTAAAAGGTGTAATTGATTTTGAAGTAACAGGAGTTAAACCTTGTGCTATTGTGAATTTAGAAAGTAATTTTGATGATGTAGTAACCATAATGTCATCTAGACCACTTTCTGATCACTGGGAGGTGGAAGGTAAGTAATGAGTACAACTATAAAAATACAAATGGATCCAACTCAAAAAATTTTACTTAAAAGATATCTTAATAAAGATGGTAGAGCTCAAGTAAAATTTACTAAAGAATGTGCTAAACAAATGAATAATTATATTCCATATCTTAGCGGTAGACTAAAAGATATGATGGTTACTATTAATCCATCAAATGTCACTTATAATGCTCCATATGCTGAAAGACAATATTATACTAATGCAGGTAATGGAAAGCAAGGAACATCGATGGGAGGAATCAGAGGCAAACAATGGGCACCACGTATGTGGAGTGCAAAAGGTACTGGAATAGTTAGTACTATTGCTAGTTTTGTAGGAGGGCACGTATGATTATAGAATCTATAAGAAATTATATAAGAACTTGTCCTTGTCTACAAGAGTTTGAAGGTGCTGCAGGTATTATAAAGGTAAATGTTGATTATCTGGAAGAAAAGTCAACTGTTTATTCTATCGAGGAGGTTCCAACAGATCCTGTTATAAAGAAATATGTGAATGGTGATAGCATAAGGCAATTTCAATTTATTTTCGCATCTAGGGAGCCTTATGGCGCTGATGTTTTTCAGAACATATCCAATAGTGGATTTTATGAAGATTTCGCGAATTGGATTGAAGAGCAAAATAATGATGACAATTTGCCATTACTGGATGAAGGCTATGAAAGTCAGGAAATTAAAGTATTGAGTCCTGGTTATGCTTTTCAGGTAGATGTAGATAAAGCGAGGTACCAGGTGGAGCTAAGGTTAAAATATTTTAAACAAGGTTAAACTTTAAAAGCCTACTTTTCAGCAGACTTTAAAAGCATTTCAATTGCTTTATCCAATAGTTTCGATATAGGTATTGAAGTTTCTTTAGAATATTCCTTCAATTTACTATAGAGTTCTTTATCTATAGCACTGTTTGGTATTACTCTATTTTTTAAGTTAGGGTTTCCCATAAATATCACCTCAAATATATTATAATATTAATAAAAGTAACTGTCAATTGACCGTCACTTATGATATAATGTATATGAGGTGATTAGATGGAAGAGATATGGAAAGATGTAAAAGAATATGAAGGTATTTATCAAGTGAGTAATTTAGGTAGAGTTAAGCGATTAACAAGTTTAGATTCAATTGGTAGGAGAAAATTGACAAGAATAATGTCCGTTCATGATAACAGAGGATATTTAAACATAAGATTATCTAAAAACAATATTAGAAAAACTTATTCAGTTCATAGATTAGTGGCTGAGGTATTTATAGCTAACTTAGAGGCCAAAGGTGAAGTTAATCATATCGACGGTAACAAGCAAAATAATAATATAAACAATTTAGAGTGGGTAACTAGTTCTGAAAATCAACTTCACGCTTATAAAAATGGACTTGATAAAGCCACTACAAAAAGAAGAAATGATTATCGTTCAAAACCAGTTGTTCAAATTTTGAACAATAAAATTATTAATACATTTCCATCAGTTGGGGAAGCACAAAGACAAACCGGATTCTGCCAAGGTACTATATCTAATTGTTGTAGAGGTAATCAAAAAATAGCTTATGGGTTTGTATGGAGGTATTTGAAGGAGGAATTATTATGAAAAAAAGTATTAGGGTTAGATGTGTAGAAGAATTTGAACTTTGGGGAAATTGTAAAACTAAGTTGCTAGCTGAGGTAGAGAAAAAGGAGTATGAAGCTCAATTATACGAAGAAACAGAGGAGTACTTTGCAAAAGATTTAAAGGGCAGAGAATTCTTAGTTGGAGAAATAAATAGTAATGGAAAATTAGTTATAGGTCAAGACTTTGAACTTATCAAATAGAACTTAGATTAAAATATTTTAAGAAACAGGGAGGAATTTAAGCATGGCTATAAGAAAAAGAAAAATACAAGCAAATTATTTAAAAGTAGCAGAGGCTTTTGAGCTACTTGGAACGGGGTTCACGGAATTAGATGAAAGCCCAAAAGCTAAGTCATCAAGCAAGCAATATATCAATCAATCTAGTGCAAGCCAAAGTATTACGAGCTATGAATGGGAGACATCATATAACACAGATCAAATCGTGTCAGAAAATGCAATCGACCTTATTAGGACTATAGGTGAAATGCAACTTTTGGGAGCTGACACAGAAACACAATATTTAATAGTAGATTTAGATAGAGCGGGTACCGCAGAGGGTACCTACAGAGCAAGACAATTTGAAATTGCGATTCAGGTCGATAAATTTGACAATAACGATGGTGAGTTAGGTATCAGTGGTAGTTTTTTAGGGATTGCAGATCCTGTAGAGGGAACATTTGATCTCGCAACTAAAACCTTTACGGCAGGGTTTATGGCAAAGACTTTACAATTTAGTTATACTGCAACGGGTGCTATTTCAGCTATTTCAGTTATCGGGATTACATACGACATAGCAAACAGCAAATTTATAGGCATACCTGCGAACACAGTATCATTTACATTTAAGGATGTAGCAGTAACTAAGACTGCAACATTAGGTAGTTCGTGGACAATAGCTTAAACTGATAAGGAGGAATTTAGATGAAAATTAATAATGTAGAATTAGAAGATCTAGATATATTTGATTTAGAAACTGCTGAAAAATATGAAGATGCATTAGGAAAAGTAATAAAGGAATCTAAAGAAACAGAAGGAACCGAATTGGTGGAAGGAACGGCTTTATCCTCTACAATTAGAAAACAATGCAATTCAGTGTTCAAGTGTTTCAATACTATATTTGGAGAGGATACTGACAAAAAAGTTTTTGGTAATAAGACAAATATAATGGTTTGTTTAAAAGCTTTTGAAGAATTGGTTTTACAAGTTGATGAGCAAAAGAAAGAACTTGATAAAATGACAAGTAAATATTCTCCGAATAGGGTACAACGTAGATCTAAAAAGTAATGAATATACTTATTGATATTTTACCTTTAAAGGTTGAAATAAAAGGCATAGAGTACGCTATAAATAGTGATTTTCGTACTTCTATGATTTTTGAATTAATGATGGCTGATAATGAGTTAGATGACGAAATAAAGATAGAGCAAGCCCTGCAACTTTATTATCCTAAGATGCCTAATGATATTAATTTAGCTATAGATCAATTGCTTTGGTTTTATAGATGTGGTAAAGATATAATTACATCAAGTAGTAATGGTAAAGGTAAGAATATACAAATTTATGATTTTAACTTTGATGATGATTATATTTATAGTGCATTTTTAGACCAGTACGGGATTGATTTACAAGATGTAAATCTGCATTGGTGGAAATTTAAAGCAATGTTTAAAAGCTTGAAGGAAGATAATGAAATCGTAAAGATTATGGGTTATCGTTCTATGGATCTAACAAAAATAAAAGATAAAGAAGAGAAATCATACTATAAGAAAATGAAGGATTTATATAAAATCCAAAACAGTATAAGTAAAGACGAAGCTGAAAAACTTGAAAGCATTAAAAATGCTTTACTTAGTGGTGACGATTTATCCAAACTATTGTAACACTTACTTATATATGCAATAATTAAAGCATAGAAATATGATATGAGGTGATTATTCATGGGACTTTTTAATAAAAAAAATAAAGATGGTAATGTATCAACTAAGATGATATATGTTAGTGGTGTAGAACAATATGATAAAAGAGCATATGTAGAATTAAGTCTTGCTGATGAAAATCTACAAATAAAATGTAAAAAGGATATTTATCCACCTGCATATGTTCCGCTTGAAAGAATAACTAATGTTGGCTTTATAAATGATAAAGAAATAATAGAAAAAAGTAAAAGTGTTGGCGGAAGAGCATTTGTTGGTGGTATATTATTAGGGCCAGTAGGTGCGATCGTTGGTGGCATGAGTGGAATAGGCAATAAGAAGAATACTCATTCTCGTTGTTATATGGTTGTTAATTATAAATCTACATCAGGAGAACTTAATGCTATAACATTTGAAGCTCCAGAAGATAATTTGAATTATTTTAGTTTTATGAAAAAACTTGAAGCTAAGATTAAAACAAAAGAAATGCCAAGTGAAATAAGATTATAAAAGAAATAAAGGTTGGTGCTTGCGGAAAAAATGCAGGTGCTTTTTTTATTGGATAAAAAGAGGGTGTTTAAAATTGAGGATATAAAATGTCCCTATTGTAATCATCTTTTGCTTAGAGCTTTTTATGTAAAAGGTGAAATTAAATGCACTAGATGTAAAAAAACAATTAAAT
Source organism: Clostridia bacterium (assembly GCA_041670385.1). GTDB lineage: Bacteria > Bacillota > Clostridia > Christensenellales > DTU072 > CAG-1782. Next base: position 5,372 of record JBAXZI010000092.1, read on the forward strand.
TAGAAATCACAAAAGACAGAGCTTAGAGCCACACCATAGAGTAGTGAGCCAATGCCTGCTTTTTTTATTTTATAAGAAAGGCAGGTGAGAATAATTTCAGATGGAAAGATTATAATTGATACCAGTATAAATAGTAGTGGTGCTGAAAAAGGTGTTGATAGTTTAGGAAATAAGCTAGGAAGTGTTGCTAAGGGTGGCCTTGGCATATTTGCTAAAGGGTTAGCTGGCATAGGTGCAGCAATGGCAGCGGGTGGTATTGCTGGCATAAAATTAGCGAGTGATCTTGGAGAAGTACAGAATGTAGTTGATACAACTTTTGGAAGTAATGCAGGTAAAATTGATGC
>JBAXZI010000093.1:0-5705 GCA_041670385.1 Clostridia bacterium
TATTGTGGGTATATCTGGAAAGGTAAGCACTACAGTTTTGCCAAAGGACTCTCCAAAATCACAAAAGAAAATGGTAAAATTATCAGCGTTAAGTATGCCATTGCGTAGCTTGTTTAATATGACAAACGGACTTGTTTCACAAAGGACAATAGACGGACTTATTAAAAGAATAAATGGATATCCATTTATGGGATTAGGAATGATGATTGGCGGTTGTATTAAGAAAGACGCTAAGAAGGATATAAATCCTAATTATAAGTTTGATTAAGGAAATTTAACATGGAATTGGTTATTGCAAGTAATAATAAAAACAAAATCAAAGAAATTCACCAAATTATGGGGAATTTCTTTGACAAAATTTATAGCCTAAGTGACCTTAATATTGATATAGATGTAGAAGAAACGGGTACGACCTTTTTTGAAAATGCATTAATTAAAGCTAAGGCAATAAGTAAAATTACTAATATGGTTACTTTATCCGATGATAGCGGTTTGGTCGTTGATGCACTAAATGGGGCACCTGGGGTATATTCTGCTCGCTATGCAGGTGATGATTGCAACCAAGCTAATAACAATGCTCTATTACTTAAAAATATGAAAAATAAAAAAAATCGCAAAGCATATTTTGTTTGCCATTTAGTTATGTATTATCCTGATGGTCATTATTTGGATTGCGAAGGAAAGGTTTGTGGGAAAATATTAGATAAGGAAGTAGGTGAATGCGGATTTGGATATGACCCATTATTTTATTGCAATGAGCTAGGTAAGTCATTTGGAATTGCAAAAAGTATAGAAAAAAATGAATTTAGTCATAGAGGAAGAGCATTGATGAGTCTAAAAAAGCTGTTTTTGGAACAAAATCAGCATATAAAAAATAAAATATAAAAAAATTTAGAAAAGGTGTTAAAATTAATTGACAAACGCACTATGATAAATTATACTAAATGAGCGTTTGAGAGTGCGGGTGTAGTTCAGTGGTAGAATCCCAGCCTTCCAAGCTGGTTGTGTGGGTCCGATTCCCATCACCCGCTCCATAAAAATTACACAATGATCTAACGCATAGGTTGATTAACATTAACTGGGTATAGAAATACTAATCGACCAAGGTTAGGACCAGTAGCTCAGTTGGATAGAGCAACGGCCTTCTAAGCCGTAGGTCGAGGGTTCAAATCCCCCCTGGTTCACCATTACATAATTACATGGTGGGTATAGCTCAGTTGGTTAGAGCGCTAGATTGTGGCTCTAGAGGTCGTGGGTTCGATTCCCACTACTCACCCCACTATGTCTAAGTGTATCAAGGGGTGTCGCCAAGCGGTAAGGCACGAGACTTTGACTCTCGCATTCGTAGGTTCAAATCCTGCCACCCCTGCCACTTAATATAATAATAATAATATGATTCATTAGCTCAGTCGGTAGAGCATTTGACTTTTAATCAAAGGGTCCGGAGTTCGAATCTCCGATGGATCACCAATAAATGCGGATATGGCGGAATTGGCAGACGCGCTAGACTTAGGATCTAGTGGGCAACCGTGGGAGTTCAAGTCTCTTTATCCGCACCAAAACAAAAAAAGCACTAACAGAAATGTTGGTGCTTTTTTGTTGTTTTATATTGCGAATTATTGCCTTTGCTAATTATTTGATGTATTATATATAATGTAATTTATAAAAGAGGTGCAATTTTGGAAGATATTAGTAAATTGATAAAAATAATTGATGAAAGCAAGAATTTAGTATTTTTTGGTGGGGCGGGAGTTTCTACTGCTAGTGGGATTCCTGATTTTCGCAGTGCTAACGGTCTGTATGTACAAAATAGGGAATTAGCACCCGAGACTATTATTAGTAACAGTTTTTTTTATAGTCATACCAAAGACTTTTATGATTTTTATGTTAATAAAATGATTTTCCCTAATGCAAAGCCTAATATTGTGCATAAAAAGTTGGCACAGTGGGAGATGGCAGGCAAAAATATTACTGTAATTACTCAAAATATTGATAATTTGCACCAATTAGCAGGTAGCAAGAATGTTATTGAACTACACGGAAGTGTATATAGAAATAATTGCATAAAATGTGGTAAATTCTTTGATGTCGATTATATTATCAATGCAAAGGGAGTACCAATTTGTGATAAGTGTGGTGGGCTTGTAAAACCCGATGTTATATTATATGGTGAACCATTGAATAACGAAATGTGGGAACAAGCATTTATGGCAATTGCTAAAGCTGATACGATGATTGTTGCCGGTACTTCTTTAGTTGTTTATCCTGCGGCATCATTAATAAACCATTTTAATGGTAAAAATTTAATAGTTATTAATAATACGCCTACGCAAGCGGATAAATTGGCAACTATTGTAATAAATAAAGATTTGGCAAGTGTATTTGAAAAATTTTAACAAATAATATTAAACTTTAAGGAGAAAAAATGAAAACAGATATTGAAATCGCTCAAGCAAATAACTTAAAACCTATTTTTGATATTGCAAAAAATATAAATATTGATTCTAAATATATAGAACAATATGGTAATTATAAAGCAAAAATTGATTTATCATTGCTAAATGAAAATCATAAACAAGGGAAATTAATTTTGGTAACTGCAATTTCACCAACTCCTGCAGGAGAGGGCAAAACAACGACTACTATAGGACTTGCTGATGGATTAAACAGATTGGGCAAGAAAACAATTGTTGCCTTAAGAGAACCATCTCTAGGCCCTGTGTTTGGAATTAAAGGCGGTGCTGCGGGTGGCGGATATGCTCAAGTTGTGCCAATGGAAGATATAAATTTACATTTTACAGGCGATTTTCACGCAATAGGGGCTGCTAACAATTTACTTTGTGCTTTGCTTGATAATCATATTCATCAAGGCAATAGTTTGGGTATAGATACTCGCAAAATTGCTATTAGAAGATGTGTGGATATGAATGATAGACAGCTTAGATATATAGTTGATGGATTAGGTGGTAAAGTAAATGGAGTGCCTAGAGAAGATGGTTATGATATTACTGTTGCTAGCGAAGTTATGGCAATATTGTGTCTTGCAACTTCAATTAGTGACCTAAAAAATAGACTTTCTAAAATAATTGTGGGTTATACATTTGATGATAAACCAGTTACGGCAAGCCAACTAAAAGCACAAGGGGCAATGACTGCACTTCTTATTGATGCGTTAAAACCTAATTTAGTGCAAACCTTAGAACATACACCAGCGTTTGTACATTGTGGACCTTTTGCCAATATTGCTCACGGTTGTAATTCTATTATGGCAACTCGTATGGCACTTTCTCTAGGCGATTATGCAATTACAGAGGCGGGCTTTGGTGCTGACTTAGGTGCTGAAAAATTCTTGGATATAAAATGTCGTAAAGCAAATTTAAAACCTGATGCAGTAGTAATAGTTGCTACAGTGAGAGCATTAAAACACCACGGTGGAGTAGCAAAAGAAGACCTAAACAAAGAAAATTTGGATGCACTAAAATTGGGTATGCCTAATTTGTTAAAACATATTAGTAATATTACTAATGTATTTCATTTGCCTGTGGTTGTGGCTATAAATCGTTTTCCACTAGATACCGAAAAGGAATTGCAACTTATAGAAAAAGAATGTAAAGTGCTTGGCGTAAATGTAGCATTAAGTGAAGTTTGGGGAAAAGGCGGGGAAGGTGGTGAAGACCTTGCTAAACAAGTTATAAAACTTTGTGAAATTCCAAATAATTTTAGTTATGCTTATGACCTAGATTTGACAATTGAAGATAAAATAAAAGCATTGAATACCAAAATTTATGGTGGTAATGATGTTATTTTTACTGACGATGCAAAAAAAGAAATTGCAAAATTAACCAGTCTTGGTTATGATAAATTGCCAATATGTATGGCAAAAACTCAATATAGTTTTAGCGATAATCCGCTTTTACTCGGAGCTCCTAGCGGTTTTGATATAACTGTCCGCAATGTAAGAGTAAGTGCAGGTGCAGGATTCTTGGTTGCACTAACAGGGAATATTATGACAATGCCGGGACTTCCTAAAGTCCCTTCAGCTGAAAATATTGATGTAGATGATAATGGTAAAATTATCGGATTATTCTAAAAAACAAAAAAAGATAAGTAATAAAAGACCGCCCAAATTAGGCGGTCTTTTTGGTGTAATCGATTGTTTTATATAGTAAATTTGCAAAAAAATCAATTTGTATATTATGTTAGATTTGAACATATACTTTAGCAAGGTAAATTGGTAAAGAATTTTTAATAAAATACTTTACTTCTTTAAAGTGATGATGTATAATTAAATAAAGTAGTTAGTAAAATTATGAGTAAACAAGGAGCAACGATATGGATTTATATGAAATTTTTAGTAGGCTTGATAGCAAAGAAGAGGTAGAAAAGTTGTTTGCTGACCTTTGTACAATTCAAGAAATTGAAAAAATGCAACAAAGATTAGATAGTGCAGTTTTGCTTCTTAACAACGAAACCTATAATCAAATAATTGAAGAAACAGATATTTCTAGTGCTACATTATCAAGAGTTTCTAGATGTTTGAAATATGGTAGTGGTGGGTATTCGGAAGTATTAAAAGGAATATTGAAGCAAGAAAAAAAATAGGGGTAATTAAAAAATGAATGTAGAAAGCAAATTTTTAGCAAAAGAAGAGCAAATTTATTATGCATTACAAGAGCTTTATCAAAAAAATGGTTATCGCAAATTCAAAATGCGTAAGTTCGAAGAATATTCTTTATATTTGGAGAATAAAAACTTTTTGATGAGTGAAAATGTAATAACTTTTAATGACCCTAGCGGGAAATTATTAGCTTTAAGACCTGATGTTACTTTGTCTATAGTAAAGAATGCTAAAGCTACCGAAAAGAATTTGGAAAAAGTTTATTATAGCGAAAATGTATATAGGCTAGATAGGCATAGTAAAGAATTTAGAGAAATAAGCCAAATTGGACTTGAGTATATTGGGGAAGTTGATTTGGTATCTACTGTAGAAATAGCTTTGCTTGCTATAAAAAGTTTGGATTATATAGATAGTAAATTTATTTTTACGATGTCACATATCGGATTTATTTCTGGACTTATTGATAGCTTGGAACTAACTAGCGAAAAAGCAAAACAAAAAGTGGCACTTTGTTTACAACAAAAAAATGCTCACGATTTAATGGAAGTAGCTACAAAATATAATATTTCTAATGAAAAAATAGATAGAGTAGCTAAGATAGCAAGTAGCGATTCTAGCTTTGAAAATGCTTTAGCACTAGCTAAAAGTTTGGTTTGTAATGAACAAATGGCAAATGGAGTCCTTGAGTTAGAAAATATATATTTCGTGCTAAAAGAAACTAAATTTGTAGACAAATTAAGACTTGATTTTTCTATAATAAATGATATAAATTACTACAATGGTGTGATTTTTCAAGGATTTATAGATAAGTGTCCTAGAGTGATTTTGAGTGGTGGTAGATATGATTTATTATTAAAACAAAGTAATGAGAATATAGGTGCTATGGGTTTTGCATTATCTTTACAAGATTTAGCTAATTTGTTTTCACAAAGTAATGAAGTAGTTGATGTAGATACAGTGCTACTTTACAATTATGACAGTGATATTACTAAAATTATGGAGAGAGCGGAACTTGTAAGAAGTGAAGGGCAAAAAGTTTTGGTAGTTAAGTCATTGCCTACTGATATAAAGTATAATAAAGTGGAGA
>JBAXZI010000094.1:0-5552 GCA_041670385.1 Clostridia bacterium
GGTAAAGTATTGTATGCAAACAAATTGGACTTGAAAAAAGTTGTTGAAGCGGTGGAGGGATAATGTTAGCAAAAAGAATAATTCCTTGTCTAGATATTAGAAATGGTCGTGTAGTTAAGGGGACTAATTTTGAAGGATTAAAAGATGTAGATAGTCCTATCGAACTTGCGAAATTTTATAATAATTCGGGTGCTGATGAATTGGTGTTTTATGACATAACTGCATCTTTTGAAGGGCGAAAATTATTTGTTGATACTCTAAAGGAAGTAGCAAGTGAAATATTTATTCCGCTTACTGTTGGTGGCGGTATAAATAAAGTTAGCGATTTTGATAGAGTATTAAAAAGTGGTGCTGATAAAGTTAGTGTGAATTCCGGTGCGATAGCAGATAATTCTCTTATTGGCAACGCCGCAAAAAAATATGGTAATCAATGCGTGGTTTTGTCAATGGATATAAAAAGAAACAATGGCAAATTTGAAATATTTTCAAAAGGTGGCAGAGTGCCTACCGGTATCGATGCAATCGAATGGGCTTATCGTGGACAGGAAGAAGGTGCGGGTGAATTAGTCGTAAATTCTATTGATACCGATGGTGTAAAGAAGGGTTTTGACTTAGAAATGCTTGAAGCGATAGCTAGCAAAGTTAATATTCCTATTATTGCTTCTGGTGGGGCGGGAAATATGGAAGATTTTGTTACTTTATTTAAAACAATAGATAAGGTGGACGCAGGTCTTGCTGCTTCAATTTTTCACTTCAAAAAGGTAGAAATTATGGCATTAAAACAAAAATTACGAAATGAAGGTATAATTATTAGATTATAAGATAAAAAAAGGAGATAAATTATTATGGTAAATTTAGAGCAATTAAAGTTTGATGAAAAAGGTTTGATACCTTGTATAGTAACTGATTTTTATTCAAAAAAGGTACTTACACTAGCCTTTATGAATAAAGAAAGTTTGGCTATTAGTATGGAAAAAGGGCTTACTTGTTTTTATAGTCGTTCTCGTCAAAAATTATGGTTAAAAGGTGAAACTAGCAATAATTATCAACATATTGTAACTATTATTGCGGACTGTGACAAAGATGCACTTACGGTAGAAGTTGTTAAGGACGGACCTGCTTGTCATTTAGGTAATGATAGCTGTTTTGCTGATAATATAGTTTGGGTATCGCCTACATTAAAACAGTTTTCTTATGACAATCTTTATGAACTTATTAAGGGAAGAAAGACAGACAAAAAAGAGGGTAGTTATACTACTTATTTATTTGAAAAAGGTCTTGATAAAATTCTTAAAAAAGTAGGAGAAGAGTGTACCGAAGTTATTATTGGTGCTAAAGGCAAAAATAAGGAAGAAACAATTTTTGAAATTTCTGACCTTACTTATCACGTTATGGTGCTTATGGTAGAAATGGGAATCTCTATTGATGATATAACAAATGAATTAGCTAAAAGACACGTAGTTGACCACAAAGTTAAGCAAGAAACATTAAAATAAAAATTCGCATATTATAATTATGAAATTTTAATAAAAGGCACAAAATTTAAGTGTCTTTTATTTTTTTTGTTTTTTGCGATAGAATTTAATATTTTTCTTTACTTTATTAAAAATTTTTTATATAATATCAAGGTGTGTATATATAAATAAATATATGGCATTTAGCAAAAGGAAACAACATTTAATGAATTTGAAAAGAATTGAGGCTTACGGTTTTAAGTCGTTTGCTGATAAAATGGTATTAGAATTCAAATCAGGCGTCACTTGTATAGTGGGGCCAAATGGTTGTGGCAAAAGTAATGTAAGTGATGCTATTCGTTGGGTGCTTGGAGAACAAAGCAGTAAAAATTTGCGTGGCAAAAAAATGCAAGATGTAATATTTAGTGGTACACAAAATAGGCGTGCAATGGGTTATTGTGAAGTTAGTCTAGTATTTGATAATACAAACCATACATATGAATACGATGCTGAAGAAATTACTGTTTTGAGAAAGTTGTATCGAAATGGAGATAGTGAGTATCTTATTAATGGAGAAAAAACAAGATTAAAAGATATTCTTGATTTATTCCGTGATACTGGTATTGGCAAAGATGGATATTCTGTAGTAGGTCAAGGAAGAGTAGAAAGTTTTATAAGTTCTAGACCGGAAGATAGAAGATTGGTTTTTGAAGAAGCAGCAGGAATAAGTAAATATAGAGAAAGAAGAAAGATAGCACAAAGAAAACTTGAAAGAACTGATGACAATTTGCTTCGTGTGCTAGATAAAATGGAAGTTTACAAACAGCAAATTGGACCATTAGAAAAGCAATCTAAAGCTACATTAAAAGCTAGAGATTTGCGAGATAATATAAAAATTTTGGAAGTTAATAGCTTTATCTATTTATCCGAAAATACAGCTGAAGAAAAAACCAAATTAGTGGAAAAACTTAATTCTGTAAATGTAGGTATATTGAAAAATGAGCAAAAGAGAGTTGAAGTAAATACAAAATATCAAGCGAATGAAGAACAATTACAGCAATTGGACTTTGTTTCTGATAATCTTAATCAACAAAAATTAGATATAAGTGTTGCTCTAGCTGATTTGAAAGGCGAAATGAAATTCCTTAACGGGCGTTATCACGATTTGAAGCAAAATATTGATGAAACAAATAAATCTATAGAGTTAAAGGGCAATAGTGTAAGTAATTGCTCTATAGCTGTTGAAGTTTGTAACCAAGAAAAACAAAGTGTGTTAAAAGAGTTTAGTGAATCTAAAGAAAAAGAATTAGTATTAAAAGAAGAACTTGATGGGCTAAACGAAAAAGTAGAACAACAAAAGAAAGAAATAGACACAGCTAATGATATGTTACTATCTTCAGCCGATATGTTAGGTGAGATAAACGGCGGTATTATAAAATTACATACTGAAATTAGTTCACTTAATGAAATGATTGTTAATTTATCTCAAGACAAAGATGAAAAGACTAAAAATTTGCGTGAAGATGTAAAGATAAAAACGAATTTAGCCGAGCAACTTGAAAATATAAATAACGAGAAGTTGGAAAAAGAAGGTATAAAAAAAGATATTGATAAGCAATATTCTGCAAAGCTTGTAGAATTTGAAGGCAATCAAGACCAACAATCCGAATTAAATAATACTATTTCCAAATTAAAATCTAGATATGATACTCTTTCTAATTTGAATAGAAATAACGGTACAATGGATGATAGCGTCAGATATCTTTTAAATAGCAATGATCCTGAAATAAAAAGTAAAGTATTAGGTGTAGTAGGTAAACTTATTAATATAGTTGACCCTAAATATGCTACTGCTATAGAAATAGCTCTAGGTGGAAGTATTAATAATATTGTTGTAGAAACAAGAGCCGATGCTGCCTTTTTAATAAGTCAAATAAAAAATAGCGGGATAAGGGGAAGAGTTACTATTTTGCCTATTGAAGCTATGCGTCCTAATCCTCTCGAAGATAATCTTTTGCAAGCACTTGATACAAACGGTTGTTTGGGTGTTGCTGCTGATTTACTTAGATATGATAGAAAATATCGTAGAGTAATAGAAACATTATTAGGTAGGGTTGCTGTTGCGGAAGATACCTATGTAGCAAATAGTATGGCAAGAGATACAGGTAATAGATTAAAGATTGTTACTTTAGACGGTGAATATTATGCCAATAATGGTAGTATAAGTGGCGGGTCCAAAGGCAAACAAGGGTCTACTAGTATGCTATCTATTGAAGCGGATATAGATAAATGTAAAAAACAACTTACGCAAGCTACACAAGATTATCAAATTATTGAAAAAGAAGTAAAAGAAGCAGAAAAGCAATTGCGTGAAATGGAAACTGCTAGTAGCGTGCTTAATAATTTAATTTCTAAATTAGATAAGGATTCTATAATAGCAGCAAATAAAATTGAAAGTTTTGATAATGAAATAAAAAGTCTTACTGAAAGTATTGAAAAAATTAATGCAACAATAAATGACCACAAGAAAAATATTGAAATCAAACAAAACCTTTATGATATAGAAAAGAATAAAGGTAGCGATACTACTAATAAAAGAAGTGGTGCAGATGAATTGCGTTCTTCATTAGCTAACGAGCTTAATGCAAGAGAAAATGCACGAAATGATAAGTATGAAAAATACAACGATTTTAAGGTAAAAGTAAATGGTTTGGAGCATAAATTAGACGAACTAGAAAATACTATAAAAACAAATACTATTACTATGAAGCGTAATGAGAATGAGATATTAGAAGAGAAATCCAAAAATGCTGTTAATAAAGCAGAGTTTGCGAGAATAACCAAGCAAATTGAAGAAATGGAAATCAAAGATATAAATAATGAAGAATTAAATAATTTACAAAAAGAAATTGATGCAACCCAAATAAAAAAAATAGACCTAAAAAAAGAGCAAGAGATATTGCGAAGTGAAGAAATGAAAATATCCGATGTTTTGGGTACGCTTAAATCACAACAAGGTAGGTTAGAAACCAATTTAGAAAAAATTGATGTAGAACTAACTACTATGTCCGAAAGAGTAAAGGACGAATATGAACTGGACTATGAGTTGGCACTTAAGTATAAGGTTGAAGATTTTGATAAGACTAAAGTAAATGATAAGATAAGAATATTAAAGAGAGAACTTAATAATTTAGGGGATATAAATGAACAAGCAGTAGAAGCTTTGCAAACCATTAATGCAGAATTTGTAGATTTGCAAACTAAATATAATGATGTATCCTTAGCAAAAACAGATTTGGAAAGTACTATAAAAACTTTAACAAAAGAAATGGAAACAAACTTTGAAGAAAGTTTTGATAAAATAAAAGAATATTTTAGTGAAGTATTCGTAGAATTATTTGGTGGCGGAGTGGCAAAATTAGGGCTTGACCGCAAAAAAGACGAAAGTGTACTTGAAGCGGGTATCGAAATAAGTGCCGAACCACCTGGTAAAAAACTTACTAATATTGATTTGCTTAGTGGTGGAGAGAAGGCACTAACTGCAATTGCTATTATATTTGCAATAATAAAGTTGCACCCAATGCCATTTTGTGTACTTGATGAAGTAGATGCACCGCTTGATGAAACAAATGCGGTAAGATATGCTAAATTCTTGAGAAAATTTAGTGTAAATACACAATTTATTATTGTTAGCCATAGAAAACCTACTATGCAACTTGCTGATGATTTATACGGTATCACGATGCAAGAAAAAGGCGTAAGTAAATTCTTACAAGTTAATATGTCAGAAGCTATGGATTATGCAAAAACAGGGGAGCACGCTTAATTATGGGATTTTTTAGTAAAATAAAAGATGGTTTGAAAAAAACTAAAGAAAATATATCAAAAAAAATATTCGAAGTGTTTAAGGCAACTAAATTAGATGAAGATTTTTATGAAGAATTAGAAATGGCACTAATTAGTTCGGATATGGGTGTTACTGCTAGTACACAAATAATAGAAACATTAAAAGAAAGAATTTTTAAAGAAAAAATTATTGAACCTAGCAAGGCAAAAGATTTACTAAAAGAAATTTTACTTGATAGTATCGATTATGAA
>JBAXZI010000095.1:0-5547 GCA_041670385.1 Clostridia bacterium
AAGATTATATAGGAGATCTAAAACGGGATATTATAGGTAAAATTAGCGGATTAATATACTTTTAACCCCATATATATCATGGAACATAGTAGTACACTATAAATAGTAAGAGAGTTAGCCAGGGGGTTAACTCTTATTTTTATTGTGTGAAATTATAATAATGTGTGTCTAATGAACTGGAGGTGACTGCATGTTAGATGAAAGAATGATTAATGCCGCTTTGATGAAGGCTCAAGGTATTGATGTTATTAAGATTGCACCATTAGTAGGCATTTGTAGAGCAACATATTATAATTGGGAAAAGACGGAAGAATTTAAGGCTGAGGTGGTCAGACTTAGACAGGAGTTTTTAACTCAAGCATCGAACATGGCAGCATTTGAAGCACCTAAATCTATAAAGAAGTTGGCAGACCTTAGGGATAACGCTATAAGTGAGAAGGTTCAATGTGATGCGGCTAAGATACTATTGGATAAGACTGTATCTAATGCAACTAAGGTAGAGATAACAGATGGTAGAGATGATAAGGATATAGTTCCTGTTGATATACTGGCAGACGAAATAAAAGAATTCGATAAAGAGTAATCTGTATTGGGCTGTTTATAAAGGTATACCTTAAAGGCTAGAATATAATTAACCAATTTAAGCCATTTGTATTGTTTGTTAAGATGGTAAAAACAATTCATAAACGTTTGTAATAAACTTTGACCTTTACAAACTAATAGTATATAATAATACTATGAAGTATATGGAGGTTGATTGATATGAGAGAATATGGTTATGCAAGGGTAAGTGCTAAGGATCAAAACTTAGGCAGACAAACGGTAGAGTTAACTAAGTATGTGGATGATAAGTATATCTTTACTGATAAACAAAGCGGAAAGGATATGAATAGAGTGGAATATCAACTGCTAAGAAAGATGGTGCAAGCTGATGATGTTATCTATATCAAGTCTCTTGATAGACTGGGTAGAAATAAGCAGCAGATAAAGGATGAACTTGAATACTATAAGTCACAGGGTGTAAGAGTAAAAATACTTGATATACCAACAACTATGATGGATATACAAGAGGGTCAAGAGTGGTTAATAGATATGATTAATAACTTATTACTCGAGGTACTTAGCACAATGGCAGAGCATGAACGAGTGAGCATTAAACAGAGACAGGCAGAGGGGATTGCAGTACTAAGGAGTAATAACAATGGCAATGGGATAGGAAGACCTGAGATAGAATACCCTAATAACTTTAAAGAAGTATATAAGCAATGGAAGAATGACAAGATCACTGGCGTTAAAGCAATGGAGCTTTTACAATTAAAAAAGAATACATTCTATAAATTAATTAAAAAATATGAGGAGGACTGAAAGGTTCTTCTTTTTATTTTAAAGGAAGGGGTGGCATTCTATTTTGGAGATTCCGCAGAATGTGGGCGACTGGCTCCACAATTTCCATAGCATTTTTTCAACTTCAAAATAATTGAGAGGTGAGTATTTTGGAAGAAGCAAAAGATAATAGAAGGTTACTATATACTCACCTAAAAAAAATATTTAGTCCTGATAAAGCAGCTGAGTTAATGGAACAATATAATGACCATTTATTTGATTTTCAAGGATTAGCCTGGTCCGTTGGAAAACATTCGTTAGAATTTTTCTGTATGTATTTTCTTCAAGATGTATTTTTACCAAAAAAAGATAATGCAGCCGCTCCTATAGCACAAATTCACAAAGATATTTGGAAGGATATTCAAGATAGTATTATTAGTGATGGAGCATCTCAAAGGGGATGGATAGAACCTCGTGGAACTGGTAAAAGTGCATTTGGAACTTATGCAACTACTATCTGGTGTCATTGTTATAAATTCAAAAAATATACTTTGATTGGTTCTGATATATCCTCAACTGCTGAAAAGTTTGTTAAGGATATTAAAAATACATTTCTTGAAAATAAATATATCATTAAAGCTTTCGGAGTATTGCTTAATGATAAAGATAGAAAATATATTTGTAATTCTACACAACTGGAATTAACTAATAAAACTTTTATAGAAGCTATTTCCTCTGGAGCAAGTATGCGTGGTCGAAAATATGATAATTGTAGACCAGATTTAATACTCCTGGATGATTTTCAAAGTGAAGATGATTGCCGAACAAATGAAGCAAGAGAAAAGAAATGGAAAAAATACAGTGAAGATGTTAAGTTTGCAGTACAAAAGGCTGTAAAACGTGATGGAAAAGTTATTAAAAAGGGTACCACATTAATAGCTTTGGGAACACTGCAGCATAAAGAATGTTTTTATAGTAGATTAACTAAACAACCAACTTGGAAGTTCAAAAATAATAAAGGTGTGCTGATTGATGATTTTATTGATGAAGATGGTAAAAAGGTCAATGGGTTAGATCATTACTTTAATACAGGCTTATGGTTAAGATTTAAAAATATATTATTTAACTTTAAAAATGAAAATCGTTTAGAGGATTCTACTGAATTCTATTGGTTACACAAGGACGAAATGCAATTTCCTATGTTATGGTCTGAGTTTTGGGATTGTTTAGATATGGCCACAAGTTACTTTGAAAATCCTTCATCCTTTAAGCAAGAGGTCCAGGGCGATGTTGATAGCATTGGCGAAAAATGGTTTAAAACTGTTAGAACTGAAACGCGCGCTGAAATTGAAGCACATAAATTTATTAAAACGATGTTGGTTGTGGATCCAGGAGCAACAGCAAATGTTAAATCAGATTATTCATCATTTTTGGTTGGTTCAGAATGTGACAATGGATTAAAGTATGCCCGTAAGGCAGAACTTGCAAAAATAAATGCTCGTACAAATTTTGATGATTATATTAAACATATGATCGATTTATTAAAGGAATATCCTGATATAACGCATGTTTCTATTGAGAAAAATACATTCAATGGTGCAGATGCTTTTCAACTTGAAAAATCAATTGGAGAGGATCCTACATTGAGGTCCAGAGACATAAAAATCATAAATGATGCTCAGAAAAAGAATAAAGATGATAAAATTAGTACAATTATTCCTTACATGAATAAAGGCATGATCATTTTTGCAGAGGAAGATGAAGAATTTATAAAACAAATAATGGAGTTTGCGGGTCAGAAATTTTCAATTCATGATGATGCTCCTGACGTAACTGCAGAATTCACATTGAAAATTGATGTAATAAAGGTAGTAAGTGTTGTAAAAATATTTGATAGAAGAACCCTTGGGCTATAGGAGGTGGATAAATGAATATAAGCGAATTAATAAAAACGCTATTTAAAAAGCAAACTGGATTAGATTTATATAATCCTGAACATTTAGCATTAGTTAAAAAGATATATGGCAATTATAATGCTACTAAGCATATTTATGAAAAGATGTATCGATATTACAAAGGCGATACTGATGCAATGAGAAAATACAAATTTATAACTGAAAGATCTAATATTAAGACAAATACAAATTATATAAAGAAATTTATTAAGGAAGAAGTCAGTTATACCGTTGGCAATGACATAACGTATGAGTCCCGTAGTGATAACAACAATATAGTTAATGATATTGAGTATTACACTTCACACTGGGATGAATTACATGATACTGACTTGATGAAGTACTTGCTTATATTTACCAAGGTCTATGAAGTTTATTACCTTGATGATAATATTGATTTTTGCAGTAAAATTATAAAACCCACTGACGGTTATGCCTATACGGATAATTCAGGTAAGGTTTTATTTTTTATTCATGCATTTAAAAATGATTTTGATTATATCAACCAATACATTGATGTATACACAGATACTTACATTTATCATTATGATAATAAATTTAATGAGATTGATAAACCTACAGCAAACATATTTCATCAAGTCCCGGTTTCTGTTGGGAAACTAACATTGGAAGAGTACCATGATAGTTTATATAAGGATATTAAAGGCTTACAAGATGCTTTTGAAACTAATTTTAGTGATATTGGAAACGAAATAAGTGACTTTAGAAGTGCTTATTTAGTATTTACAGGATGTGAAATGGATGAAGCTTTACTTCCTGCTATGAAAAAGCTTGGCGTTTTAAACGCTAAGGATAAGGATAGTACCATTCAATGGTTAATTAAAAATATTAATGATACTTTCATCCAAAATACACTTGATAGATATGTAGATACTATGTATCAAATTTCTTGTCATATCAATCATAACGAGGGCATGGTCAGCAATTTATCCGGTATTGCTTTAAGATCTAGACTTATTGCACTAGAAAATAAATGTGAACTTGAAGAAAAGGCACATAAAAATATCGTTAAAAATCGTAATAGGTTTTTGTGTATGTATTTAAACCTTAAGAAGAATAAAAATTATGATTATAAAGATATTAATGTCCTTTACACACCTAATATCCCAATGGATGATTTAGGTACGGCTCAAATGTTAGCGAACGTACCAGAGGGAATAATTTCGAAAGATACTGCTAGAGGAAGATTTAGTTTTATTAGTAATAAGGTAGCTGAAGCTGAAAAAGTTAAGAAAGAACAGGATGATGAGGTACCAGATATTAATTTAGATACTGTTGACACTACGACTACTACTGATACTACACCGCCGATAGATAGTCAGGATATTGCACCAATTGTTGAAGATGCTTCAAATAAAAGCTTAAATGGAGCTCAAACACAATCGTTAATTGCAGTATTAGCACAATATGCTGCTGGAAGTTTAACCTTAGGCCAAGCTGTTAATGTAGTGGCGATAGCTATTGGCGTAAGCAAAGAAGAAGCAACTAAGATAATTGAAGGTGCAAGCTAATGAGTGATTATACTGAGGCCGAAGAACTAGCATTTATACAGAGTCTTTATGATGAAGCAAATAAGCAATTAAAAGAAGTTTATAAGGACCAAAAGGATAATAGAGATGAACTGCTTAAGGAAATTGCAGTTATAATGCTTGCTTATACTATTTTAGACAGTCTTATGAGCCTGCCAAAACAAGATATAAAGAAAGAGTATAGCAGATTGTCTAAGATCATTGATAAGTCCGCACAAGGTCAAGGGACTACAGAAAATAATGTTATAAAAGATATTTTAACTGATACAGTAAATAAAACCTTTGATTTTTATAGCTATAATGTCAATTTGAAAGATGTTAAGAAAATTATAGAAAACAATTTTAAAGGAAAGTATTTTAGTTCAAGGGTATGGGACAATGAAGAGGAAGTTGCTAAACATCTGCATAAGCAAGTTAATGATTTCCTTAATGGTAAAGTAAATGTTAATCAAATTAAAAAAAATATTGAAAAAACTTACAATACCAATGCGTATAATGCTAAAAGATTAGTGGAAACAGAAGTTTCAAGGTGCTCTAATGATGCGTTTAATAGATTTTGCAAAGAAACAGGAGTTGAAAAACTTAGATATAATGCTACTTTAGAAAATACATGTGCTGAGTGTTTGGAAAGCCATGGTAAAGAATATGAATATGGAGATGAACCAAGTTTACCAAGGCATCCGCTTTGTCATTGTTTTTATGAGATTATTGAATAAAAG
>JBAXZI010000096.1:0-5404 GCA_041670385.1 Clostridia bacterium
CAAATACAACTGAAATGTTATCTCCAATTGCATTTGTAGAACCTGTCCATACTTCATCTTTAAACATATCCCTAGTTAGTGCAATTACTCCACTAATTGTGCCATTATTATAAGTAAATTGGATATTACTACCAGTTAAATCTAAGGTATCTCCCATCAAATATGTAGTTTTTGTTGGTAAATTAATAACACTGCTTGTTATTTCTTTTGGCAAAACATTAATGACAACCAACTTATCTATACTCAAACCAGTTGCGTCATTTTTGTATGTAAATTTATATGTTTTACTACCTGCTATATTAGTTGTAAAATCTGCCACACCAGTAGGGTCATTTAATTTTATTATACTATTTACATTTGTTGTAAGATTAGCTTTTGTATCCCCTTGACTGTTTAACATTTTATAACTGCCATTGGTTAGTTTAATACTATATTCCCATTCTGTATAATCTATTACTCCTGTATCTTGATAATAAATAGTATTTTCAGGTAATATTATTTCTATATCGCTTTCAACAGCGTTAATAACCGATACTAAGCAATCTACATTTATTTCATCTAATGTGAATCTAACAGTATATTCACCTTTTTTCGTAATATCAACTACTTCTTTTGCGTTATTAGTTATTCTTTCAGAATTTAACAACACAATTTCTTCTTCGTTATTATTATAAATAACTTTCACACTGCCTAATCCGAAATTAATTACACCATCAATTATCATATTGCTAGGTTGTGTACTTATTTGTAATGATGTTACTTTTTTAGCACTTACAGAAATACCAAACAATTTTTCATTGCCACTATAAGAAATCATAACTTTAACAGCTCTAGCTGCTTTAGTTAAAGTTAAACTTTCTTCATTTTCAATATTTACTGTGAATTTTAAATCATTATTAGTTTGCAAATCAACAAAATTTAATTTCGCTGATGTATTATCTGTATAAGAAATTTGAAAATATCCGCCTGTAAGGTCTAAAGTCTGACCAACTACATAACTTAAATCATTAGGTGCAACAATTGAGACATTAGCGATTTCTCTTCTATCTACATCTACTGATAAAATAGTAGATTTGCCACCATAATTTATTATTAATTGTTGTTCGCCAATAGAATCCTTATCATAACCAACCACCATTTCTGGAGTTACTGATATAATTTTTGAAAAACCGTTTATATAATTTACTTGAAGTGTTAGATTTTCAGTTGATAATTGTTGTCCATCAATATAATTTGTTTTATGTTCATTACTATTTACTACAATACTTAAAATTGGTGCTTCTTCTACATTTAATTTTAATACAGTCGTTGCGCCATCATATAAAATTGTTAATAACTGCATACCAATTTCATCAGGACTAAAGTCTGAAACCATTTCCAATGTTAAAGGAACTACTTTTGATTTACCATTTTCATAATAAACAGTTATTTCCGCATCATCAAGATTAAGGACATCACCACGATAATATGTAAGTTGTGGTAAAGTAGAAATTGCTATATGATCTACAGGGCTTGTTTCTTCCCCACAACCACAAAATACAAACATAGTTGTAATAAGTAAAATTATTATTATTATTGGCAATAATTTTTTTGACATAGCCCAATCCTTATTTTGTATTAAGGGCATACCTACCCTCTTGATATATATATAATAATTATAACATAGTTATAAGTATTTTACAACCATCAATTTATAATATTCGTAGGCATTTTCATATGTTAAAAAAATATTATTTTTATGCAAAATAAAGCAAAAAGTTAAAATATTGTACTGAATAATTTAATTAAAATTTTGTGAATTTTTAGTATTTTCTTCTAAATAATGCAAAGAATAAAATTATTGCAAATAGCCCAACAACTCCACATAATATAGCTATTGCCATTTGTGTCGTAGTTAAACCACTTATTGGAGAAATAATCATAAAATCGCCCAAATCACTAGTCGTAAATTCTAAATATCCATCATTTTCTTTAGCTGTAATTACTGAATAAAATCCATCATTTGTATGTGCAATTATCAAAAATTCTTCGTGTTTTTTCATTTCATCTGACATTTTTACTATTACTTTTGTTTGTACCATTTCTTCTTTATTACCGTCAATAATTAAGTTGATTCTATAACTCCCGACAGGCTCATATTTTTTCAATATTTCATTGCCTAAATAATGCGTGTTCACATTATTGTCTATTTGTGTGTATTCAACCGATGTATTATTAACTCCAATATCCAAAAATTCTAGTTCGGCATATGGATTAAATGAACCTTCCAATGTCAATAAATTGGTAGTCCCACTATCAAATTTTATTTCAGTTTTTGGACAGCTATTAATTGTTATTCTAGCTGAACCATAAACAATCAAATACCTATCGCTATAGGCATCTTTTGCCCTAATTTCATAGTTATTTATTGGTTTTTTCGGCAAAGACGGTATAATCGGAGGATAAATCAATGTACTTTCATTATCATTATTTGCAAAACCATAATAAATAATTTTAGCAGTATATTTTACGCCTTCATCAATAACTAAATTTGTTTGTTCTTCTACATCTTCAGTGCTTAAAACCAAATTTATATTCAAAGTTTTCTTATTTATTACTGCATCAAATGCAACATTATTATAAGTATTACCATCATAATTTACATTAGCAATAAGATGATATGTTTTAGGAACATCAATAGCATTTACATTTGTAACAATAAAATTTTGACTATCGACATCACTAATTAGTTGGTTATCCAATTTAATTTCTAAGGATTCCCAAAAACTATTTTCATCATCTCCAAATGTACTTATATGACCATCTGTACCTATATAGCTATTATTTATATATTCCACATTACTATCTTCTTTTTGCGAAATAGTCATTGTCCGTAGAACACCTGCATTTGCAACATTACTATCAACATTTGCACCAATTACAACGGCAAACACCATAAGCGCAATTATTCCAATTGTTATAAAAAATATATTTGTTTTTTCTCTTGTCATATATTTATTTAAGCCCTTTTCTTTATTAATAGTATTGTTAGTCCAATAAGTAATAAAGATATTCCAATAGCCACATAAAGTATCCACATTTTGTCACTACTTACATCATTACTAGCATCCGTTATAACTGAAAACGCTTCTAAACTACTTGATTGAAATACCAAATAATTACCTTCAACTCTTGCCTCAATTTTTTCTACTGTACCATTTGAAGTGAAATGTGCTACTTGATAAATATCACCTTCCTTAGCATTGCTAGCTTTGTCACCCAATACATCTACAAGTGACATTTTAATTGTAATTTTATCACCTTCAGATAAACTGACACTACCATCATCAAAATTTATATAGATTACATTATTTATATCAGTACCACCAAAACTATCATTTTCTATACAATAAGAGTCATACATAGTTTTGTAGCTACTAAACTCTGAGTTTGCAATTTCTCTAACAACAACTTCAGTGCCTGAAGAAAAACTACCTTCTAATTCATAAGAAGAACTAGTGCTACCATTGTCCGTAAAACTTAAAACAGGTTTATTAATATTAAGAATACCAAAACTATATTGTATGTTATAATTTTTACTTTCTGCACCAGAAGGTATCATTTTATAAATACCGGCTTTCGTTGGCACACTAGCTAATTTTTCATTTGTTACATTATCATAAAATACAATATCAGGCTTCTTATCAAGATTGTTTATCGTCTCATTATTAACATTTCCTACTAACTCATAAGAATAACTAATATCTTTTCCTAAATTTATTTTACCATCATTCAATTTTATTAACAAATTAATAGGTTTAATAGTAAAATCATTTTTTTCATTGTTTATTATTTCAAAATTACCATAATACCTTGCTGGTCCAACTCTATATTTCCCTACATTCTTTGGTAAAGAATTACTTTCAGCTGAATTTCCATAATTTAATGATACAACATTATCCCCATTATAAATATCGAATTCTAAAGTAGGATAATAAGTAACACCATCAAATACAAACGAATATAAAGGATAAATGTAACTACCCGTATAGAAATAACTATCTAATAATTTACTGACAACATTAACACTTCTATACCTAATAGTAAATTCTGTTGTACCCTCTTGATATTTAAAGTTTGTTGATTCTACGTGTACCGCTTTAGCTGTATAAACACCTACATTAGCTTTTTTGATATTACTAATATACTTATTGTTCTTATCATAATAAGTTACTATTATATTTTGATAATAATCTTTTACCCCAGTAGCATAAGCAGTAAGTCCCATACTTCTATCACCATATAAAGCCACTGCATCTCCGTTAAAAGTTATTTGAACAGGTGCTTTTTCTATTATTAATTTAATGTATGGCGTTTTCCTAGAATAGTTAGTATCAATTATTGTTACTATAACATTATAAATCCCTGCCTCTTTAGGTGGATTTACCGAGCTATAATTACTACTTGTATATTTTCTTTCATAACCGATATTTAATAATAAGATTTGGTCGCTATTATCAGGCAATTTAACACCTTTTACCGTAATAGTAATTGGGTGCATTTCTCCGTTATAAACTGTATTTGTTTCCAATACAATTGTATTCCCTTGTTCATTTACAAAGGTTACTTTAGCCTCTGCTCTTGTTATAGCACCTAAAAGAATTATATAATCTCCATTCCCATCATTATATTTATTACTAACTACTAATTCATAATTTGCATTGTCTATATAATAACCAAATATATGGACATTAGCAATGGACTCAATGCCATTTGAATCAAGTACATTTGCCCTATCGAAACAGCTCAAATCATAATCCAAATTAAGTAATATAATATCGCCATATATTAAACCACTATCATCATCATCTTGTACTGTACTAAATCTATAGTTTACTGGTTTTACCGAACCACCTATTACTTTTGTTGTAGAATCATACATTTTTGTAATTCTTTCATTAGTAGCTACTATATCAACTTTTCTTTTAATAATTTCTATTTGTGGATAAAATATAGTCTCAACTTCTTTATAATAAGCTATTTCCAAATAATAATTATCACTTATTCCATAATCATCATCAACATAAACATTAACATTATATACACCTACATTAATAGGAGAAATTACACTTTCGCCATCAAGTATTTTATATATAGGATTTTTCAAATTTAATGTACTAACCATAGTAGTCTTATTCCTATCTTGATAACTATACATATTGAAATTATTATAATTATACATTTCTTCTGTATCTATACCTACAAAACCACTATAACTAACTTTCATAACAGGATAACTTTCTACTTTATCGTAAATCTTTTGAGCATAACCTCTGTCATTAGCACTTTCATCAATATTACCTTTAATTGTTACACTTAAAGATGCTTTCCTAACTTCTAGGTAATAATTTGTAGCTTCAATTGC
>JBAXZI010000097.1:0-5371 GCA_041670385.1 Clostridia bacterium
CAGCGGTTACTTTTTCACCTAAATCATCCATATAGGTTTGGCTACTTGAAACTTTGCTCATAATTGCCTCAGCAGTAATTTCCAAATAAGCCTCATCAACTCTTCCATCTACATCATCAATAGAAATTGCTTGTAATCTTATTTTTTCCTCATTTTGAAAAACAGTAGTTTTAGTTGTTGCTAAATCTGATTTTGTTTCTACTATTGCTGCCTGGTTATATGCTGTGTTATTGTCCATTTGATTAAATCTATTGCTTAAATTATCTTTAAATTGTCCTAACTCTATTGATTCAATAACCCCAGTTATTTCATTTTTTTTAATTTTTATTACTCTAGCAGTTAGATCCACTTCAAATATTTTATGCCTGATTATTACACTATCGCCCATTTCCAAAACTAGTAACTTTTTAAATTGAGCATATTCTGTAGTTTTAGATAAGTCCACAAAATTAATTGTATAATTAACTGTTGGTTTATCTATTATTCCCCATAATGCCAACCCTGCATTTTTAAGTTCTGTAGCATCTTCTATTTCTTCAAATTTAATTTCTTTTGTAATAATAAAAGGGTAATTATTTACTAGAGGACTTATTAAATAACTGCTACCTCCATTTACTAAATCAATTTTGGCACCATCTTTACCCGTAACCTTAATTCTAGTGGCTACGTTGCTCCAATCCAAGTGTTGCGTAAATCCATCTATATCTTTACCATAACGTATTAATCTTCCTGTATCTTTACCTAATCTGCTTTTAACAGATACAATAAAATTGTTACACTCTAATTCACCTTTCCACCGAAGTAAAATCTTATTATAAATGCCTTCCGTTGGACTTTCAGATACAAAATAAGCAGTATTTAACCCTAAATTATCACACGTTCCCACGCTAAATTTAGGGTTAACTGCTATTGCTATTTTTAAAGCATCTTCTACACTTTTATTTTCTGCTCTTGTATCTTCATTAAAGTCATTATTTAAATCATTGAAAATATGATTAGCGGTAACTGTTACTGTGCATCCATCACTTTGCATATTATTTTGTAGTGGTATACGATATAACTGGCCACCTGCTCTTATAATATTTAAACCAGCAATATTTAAGTATTTACCTCGTTTATCTACAGGATATACTAGTTCCAAGCTACGAGTTTTATTCATCTCGTATGTACTAACGCATAATTTAGCTTCGTTTAGTACAGCCAAACCATTATTCCCAAAATCGGTAGTATTAGCATCATAAATATTAATCATTTACAACCACCTCAAATTAGGAGTGATTTCTAACTTGCTAACTGACCCGCTCCAACTAATTGTATTATTGCCAACTTTTAAGATAGGGAACTCTCCACTCATATCAGTGTTTTTATATACTAATTCTTTATATGCATCTTCTAAAAAGCTATCTAGAGTTATATATCCATTAACATTAGTTAAATATATATTTATATCATTAATAGTAAGCGTAATAGAGCCACTGCCAAACAATTTCATAACCGGTCTACTAATTACACTTCCACTATTAAAAATCTTTCCTGCGCTCGTTAGCGTTATTATAGGGTTATTTATACTTTTCTTTTTGGGTTGGCACTCGAAAACAATAATGAACTTATGAAATTCTTTTATGAATTTTTTAAAGTCAATTTGATTTATTATTGTTACCTCATACACTTTATCTGGTTCGTTTGAAAATATTATATCGCCTGATCCTGTTAACCAACTACATATAAAGTCTAAATCATCTAAATTTTTTATCCAACATTCTATATTTTTAATAGTGCTTTTATAACTTTCGAGGTCATTTGTTAAAAATCCATCTCTACCTTCTATTTCTATTTTTTGTATATCTTTAGCTGCTCGTATAATAGAAGGTAGCTTATCAATTGTTAAATAGTCTGTGCTTATAATATTTTTAAAATAAAAATAAGGCATAGCCATCAGCTACCCCCTCCCTAAATTTTGTTGTTTTAAATAAAATTGTAATTCTACTGCTAGAGCTGCAACGTCTTGTTGCCTAGCATTAACAAAGTTTTCTATGTTTAAACTTAATCCAT
Organism: Clostridia bacterium; assembly: GCA_041670385.1. Classification (GTDB taxonomy): domain Bacteria; phylum Bacillota; class Clostridia; order Christensenellales; family DTU072; genus CAG-1782. The sequence continues at coordinate 2,053 of JBAXZI010000097.1, forward strand.
TTCCGTTTTTATTACCTTGTGAATTTGCTAATACACCTTTTGCAACCTCTTGTGCTGTCTTTGTCATTAAATCCAAACTTGCTTCATGGTTCAAAATTTGTGATCCTTTATTGAGATTATAAACTTCATAACCTTTTTCATGCATTGTAGTAAGTCCACCACTAAAATTATTTGTACCAGTTGCATTATTTTTAATGTTTTTTTGATATTGCGAATTAGGGTTTGATGGATCTTCAAACGCTGTTTTTATTTTTTGCATTATTGGATTACTAGCAAACCATGATTTTAACTTAGTCCAGCTTGTTTTCATATTACCACTCATAGTATCTACACCTGCTACGCTCTCGCCACCCATAGCTACTATTTTAGCTACTACATCAGTTCTCATTTTTTGAGCTGCTGCTACTGATTCAGTTTGTGTTTTTTTAGCATCTTTAATAAGTGCATCAGATGTTTTTTTACTCGCAGGTGTGCCATCATTATAAGTTGCTTTTATTGCCGCAACTGTTTTGTTATATTGTTCATTGGCTGCTTTAACGCTACCATCTCTACTTTTATTAGCGTTTTTTATCTCTGCTCCTGCTTGCTCTGCTGTAACCCTAGTTCCGTAATCTTTCATTCTGTTTAAAATAGCATTGCTTTCAGCTTCGGTCGTAGATAATGTTTTAATAGCTGTTGTTTTCTTTCTATTTTGTATAACCTTTATGGCTTCTTCATCCGCTAAAGTTAATGCTCTATTTTGCTCCTTAGCTTTTTGGTATATAGCTAATATTTCTTTTGTAACTTTATCTTCTTCGGCTTTTTCTGCTGCATTATCAGTTTTCATTTTAAGTAATGCTTTTGCTTCTTCAACTTTTGTCAATACATCTGATTTCGCATAAAAATCTTGCATCGTTTTATATTCATCCGCAAACCTTGTATCAATAGCAGTTTTAACTTGTGTATTCATTGCATTATATTTAGTTGTTACATCGGTAACTGTTTTTCCTGTTATCGTAGTTGAATTTATAAATAATTTATTTAAGGCATCCGTTGACTGTTTGTCCAATGCTAAATAACCCTCAACCGCTTTTTTAGTGCCTTCGCTTATTTTGGTTACTGTAGTATTAAAACTTTCTACTAATACTCCGTTTGAGTCTTTGACCTGCTTACTTGTAGTAACTACACTATCTGCAAATAAATCAACTTCCGGTATAACTTCTTCTTGTAATTTATTTTTAATTAATAATCCTGCTCCAACTATTGCCGCTGCTGCTATTAAAAAGGGCGCAATCGGTATTAAAACTGCTGCAATTGATGCACCTAATGCGGCAATTCCACCTGTTGCTGCAACTCCACCTGCCACTCCGGCACCAGCTGTTGCAACTGTTGTTACTCCCAATGCGGTTGAAATCATTCCTAAACCAGTAACTAGTGTTCCTCCAATTGATACTATTTTACCTATAACAAATAATAAAGGACCTGCCGCAGCTACATATAATCCTATTTTAACTATATTTTCTTTTTGTGAATCTGTTAAAGAGTTGAATTTATCGGTCCACTCTTGAATTTTAGCGGTTACTTTTGTTACCATTGGTATTAAAGTATTTGAAATAGATATAGCCATACCTTCCAATGCACTTTTTAATGCTGTCATTTTACCTTTTAAATTATTTTGCATAGTTTTAGCCATTTTATTCAATGCACCATCACTATTATTTATATCGCTTTGAAGTTGATCAAATTCTTCACCTACACCTGATAATAAAGCTTGTAAGGTTGTTAATTGAGTTTTCCCACCGATCATTGACAAATACATATTACGTTGTTCTTCTGTCATACCTTTTGTTTTTTCTTCAACTTCTTTTAGTACATTTCCCATGCCCTTAAATTTACCTTCACCGTCAAAAGCTTCTATGTTTAATTCTGACATAGCTTCTCCAGCCTGGCCCGCACCAGTTGTAAGATTAATCATAATACTATTTAAAGAGTTTGCAGCTTCACTGCCTTTCATACCTCTATTTGCAAGTATACCTAAGATTGCATTTGCTTCACCCATAGGCACATTTAAGTTTTTAAAAGTACCTCCAGCAATAACCATTGCTTCGCCTAATTGTTGTACACTTGTATTACTTTTACCGCTTGTTTTTGCCATTTTATCAAGATACCCTGGTAATTCTTCTACTTTTATTCCAAGTGCACTCATACTATCCGTAACTATATCACTTGTAAGTGCTAAATCCATGTTTCCTGCTTCGCTTAAACGTAATATTGGCTCTAGTGCAGCTATACTTGTCTTTGCATCCCATCCAGCAAGTGCCATATAACTTAATGCATCCGCACTTTCTTTTGCGCTTTTAGATGTAGCTCTACCCATTTCTAAAGCTTTATTTTTCAATGCTTCTAGGTCAGCGCCACTCGCACCACCTATTGCTTGTACATTACTCATACTTGCTTCAAAATCCATACCAGCCTTTATACTTGCAGCTCCTATTGCTAGTATAGGTGCAGTAACTTTCATTGTTAATTGTTTCCCAACCTTAGCCATGCCATCTCCGACACTTTTCATTTTAGTTCCTACTGCATTAAGTGTAGTCCCTAGTCTTGTCCATCTGCTGCTTTGGGTCGCTATTTGTGCATTTGTTGTTGCTAGTGAATTTTCCATATTAGATAAACTGGCCCTTGCCAAATTTAACCTTTGTGCTAAATTCTGTGTTGCTGCAGAATCTTCCCCAGTTGCTATTACGCTTCTTTGATAAGCAAGATCTAACGCATTAACTTTATTTTGTTGTAATGCCATAGTGCTTGTAAGCGTTGCTGATTTTATTTTCAATCTATCTAATGCGGTACCATTTAATCCAGCTGCCGCAGTATTCATTTTAAATTCACTATTTAACGTCCTAAGATTGCTATTTATTTTTGTCATCCCTGTAGTAAATCCACTTGCATCCATACCTATACTGACCGCTAATGCTCCAATATCCTCTGCCATATAATTACCTCCTTCCTAGTTTATAGTCCTGCATCATCCAGTGCCTGTACCTTTGTTTTGATCCCTTTATTAGCTCTATAACTAGTTAATTCTATATAATAATACATATCCATTTCATCAATTTCGTTCATGGTCCATTTATCATCTAATAAAGCTAAATATGTTTCTTTCATCCAATCAATTAGAGTAAATTTTTCACCGCTAGAGTTATTGCTCGGTGGGAAATGTATCGAGTCTATCGAGTACACCATCTACCGATCTATTTAATGTTTCTGCTAAAGTATCTAAAAGCTTATCACCATCAAGGCCATCATAAAACTCATCTCTTGTAAATTGATTTTCATATAA
>JBAXZI010000098.1:0-5361 GCA_041670385.1 Clostridia bacterium
CCACCACCAGCACCAGCGCCAGCTCCACCAAAACCTTTATACTTTGACATAATCTACATTTTCTCCTAAATTATTTATCTATATCGTTACTGTAACTTTACAACAAGGTCTAAGTCCACTTTGTAAATTCCAATTCTTAGCGGCATAGCAATGTACAGCTCCAGTATATTTTACATATCCAAATCTTTTATCTGTATAATCATAGGTGCTACCTGCACCTCTTATAAAATACGAACCTACTTTATCAAATCCAATATTATCAACTACATAGGCACCGTTTGCTGTCGCAAAATCAGTTACCTTTGATTGCCTTGTCGGGTCATAGGCAAGTGGGTCAGTATCAAAACCATAACTAGCCTTAAACATATCACTATATTGTAAACAATATAAATAATCCTCGCCCGTTCTACTTGCGCCAATAGTTATTTCAAATTCACTTAGTGGCCATGCTACAATGTTTGTGTAATAGGCACTATAAGTTCTTTTCGTTATACTTGCTTTTTCTGTTGAACTTAACCAAGTACTATTATTATAAATTCCATCTAATGTCGATTTAGCTTCTGATTTGTACCACAAACTATCAGGGTCATAAAAAGATTTCATTAATTTTGTCAACAAACCTGTATCATCTTCTACAGTCTCTCTATATTTTTCTGGTATCATTTCATACAAATCTTCTGCACTTGTATCGACGAACATACTACAATCTATTATTTTATCAGCAAATAACATATATTGCCCACCGTTTGTAGGAGTAGTACTTGATAAAATTCTCCAAACCAATGGTTCTACTAGAAAATAATAAGCTGTTGAAGTTGAAAATCCATTACTAAGTACATTCGGTACATTAGTTGGAGTAAATTTATAATATTCGTTACCTTCATAAGTAACAATTTTGTTACTATTAGCAGTTAGTGTTTTCAATACCTTAACGGTATTATAATTACCTACTAGCGTTTGTGGGTATTTGCCCATTGTATAATAATAGTAGCCATCTTTTTCTTCATAACTGGTAGTTTTGAACTTTGCAAATAAATGAACAAGTCCGCTACTACCTTGAGGTACAACTTCTATTTTACTTTCTTCTTCAAAATTTTCGGTAGTGTACCAACCTTCAAAATCATAATTAAAAGTAACATCACTTGTACTTGTATATGTCTTTGTTGGTGTTGGCAAAATATAATCTCTTCCAGTAGAATATAAATCAATAAATCCATTTTTTACTTCTACATTTTCTGCATAAATGGTATTATCTTTATCGCTACTAGCGACCAAAACTACTATGTATTCTTTGGATTTGAACGAATTATTTACATTAATAGTAACATATTTCGCTACCTTATCAGATACATCTACAAGTAAATTTCCCGAATTATCAACGACATCATATTCGGCAGATGAATTTTTTATTTTTACATTAACAATTTCCATAGTTGCATTCTTGCTAAGATTAACAATTTTACTCATATCTACAGTTATTGTTTCATCAGGGTATTCATATACAAAAGTGCTAGGATTGTTCTTAATAAAAGTATTCAAATTTGTTATTTCGGTCATAGTTGCATTTTTGTATGCATTATAACCCGCTATAGAACCAATTATAGCTACCATAACAATAACAGCAACTGCTATTAAAACAAAAGCTGTAGTTTTGGGACTAACTCGTTTGTTCTCATTATTATTAGCCATAAATAACTCCTTTTCATTTTATTAAAATATTATTTTTTACCTATTCAAATTAACATAATAATATATAATATAGTATAATACTAAAATATATTTTAGTCAACTACAAATAATTACAAACCATTGTTGCTATATGCCAATTTTAACTTTTTTAATTAAAAAAGGCTATCTTTAATCAAGATAACCTTTTGTAATTTTATTGTATTAAAAACAAATATTATGCTCTTAATCCTTCTTCTACTGCAACTGCACAATTAACGGTTGCACCAACCATTGGATTGTTACCCATACCAATAAGTCCCATCATTTCTACGTGAGCAGGAACTGATGATGAACCAGCGAATTGAGCGTCACAATGCATACGTCCCATTGTATCAGTCATTCCATAACTAGCTGGACCTGCTGCCATATTATCAGGATGTAAAGTACGACCTGTACCACCACCTGAAGCAACTGAGAAATATGTTTTGTTGTTATCATTACACCATTTCTTATAGATTCCACTACAAGGATGTTGGAAACGGGTAGGATTGGTACTATTACCAGTTATACCTGCATCAGCATGCTCGTGTATCATTATAGCAACACCTTCATTTACATCATCAACACCGAAGCAACGAACTTTAGCTCTTTCACCTACACTATATGGTGTTTCGCTAACAATTGTTAATTCACTTGTATAATAATTATATTGTGTTTTTACATAAGTAAAACCATTTATTCTACTTATAATGTAAGCTGCATCTTTGCCTAAACCATTAAGAATTACTTTTAATGGTGAAGTTCTTACTCTATTTGCACTTCTAGCAATACCAATTGCACCTTCTGCTGCTGCAAAAGATTCGTGACCTGCTACAAAAGCAAAACAACCCGTATCTTCTCTTAAAAGCTTTGCTGCCAAATTACCGTGGCCAATTCCTACTTTTCTAGTTTCTGCAACACTGCCTGGTATACAAAATGCTTGTAGTCCAAGACCAATAGCTTCTGCTGCATCAGCTGCTTTTACACAATTTTTCTTTATTGCAATAGCACAACCATAAGTGTAAGCCCAAACTGCATTTTCAAAACAAATAGCTTGTACACCTCTTACGATTTTACTAACATCTACATTTTTAGAATCACAAATTTCTTTAGCTTCTTCAAAACCAGAAATTCCAAATTCTTTAAAAGATTTTGCAAGTTTGTCTTTTCTTCTTTCGTATCCTTCAAAAATTATAGCCATATTACCCTCCTATTCTACTCTTGGGTTGATATATTTAACAGCTTCGTTAAATCTACCATAATTACTTGTACTTTTTGCCAATGCTTCGGCAGGTTCCATTCCCTTAATTTTAATAAGTTCCATCATTGGTCCGATTTTTACAAATTCATAACCAATAACTTCACCACCAGCGTCAAGACCCATACGAGTAACATAACCTTCTGTCATTTCTAAATAACGAGGACCTTTAAGTCTAGTAGAATACATAGTACCTATTTGGCTACGTAAACCTTTACCTAAATCTTCTAATCCTGCTCCAATTGGTAAACCACCTTCACTAAAAGCTGATTGGCTACGACCATAAGCTATTTGTAAAAATAATTCTCTCATAGCTGTATTGATTGCATCGCAAACCAAATCTGTATTCAATGCTTCTAAAATGGTTTTTCCTGGTAAAATTTCTGCTGCCATAGCTGCAGAATGTGTCATACCTGAACATCCTAATGTTTCAACCAAAGCTTCCTCTATAATACCTTCTTTTACATTTAGAGTAAGTTTACATGCACCTTGTTGAGGAGCACACCAGCCTACACCGTGTGTAAATGCACTAATATCACTAATTTGTCTTGATTGTACCCATTTACCTTCTTCTGGTATGGGTGCTGGTCCGTGGTCTGGTCCTTTTGTGACGCATACCATCTTATCTACTTCTTGAGTATATTGCACTATGTTATCCCTCCATTAAAAGTTATTATTATATCTAATTCGACTAATTATATCACTTTGAATCACATTTTGCAAACAAAATAATATCACAAATCATCTATTATTTTAGTTTGTTTTGATTTTCCTCTAACTGTTCTAGCTTCTTAGAATAATCTACTTTTTCCTTTTCTTTCTTGAAAAAAGACATCAATGCCGGTTGCACCAAAGCTACCAATATAAAACTTATTGAAGCACCTCTAGCAAGCATTCCCGTTAGTTGTTTTATTATTAGATTATTACTCACAAAGAACACAACCATACATATAGATACGATTATTAATACACTCGTAAATATAGTTGGTACAGTTTCTGCTGCTGACTCAATTGCACATTCTTTGCTATTGCTATATTTCTTCCGATTTCTTTCATATGTATTAGCCATCAAAATGGCATAATCCACTGTACACCCTAATTGTACACTACTTATAATTATGTAAACCATAAAATTAACTTGTTCTGCAAATAAGAATGAAAAAGATAAGTTTATCCAAATTCCCAATTCTATAAGTATAACCAACAATAAACCCTTTAATGGATTTTTTAATAATAACGATATAATAAGCAAAATAATTGATGCACTAATTAATGTTACTAATAGAAAATCAGTAGGTGTTGTTTGGCGTAAATCATAAGCACCTGTTACCATTCCTATAGAATAAGAATTATTATAACCAAAATACTCGTTTGTTAATCCTCTCAAATATTCATAACAACTTGCTGCGGCATCATCTTCTGCACTGCCTTTTATACTAATTGTATAAAGGGTATACCACTGACCGTCTTTTTTATTAGTTTCCCCTACCTTAGCAAAATAAGAATCAAGCATATTTGAATCAAATCCACTTAGCATATTGTCTAAATCAATGTCGGCATATTCTGAAAAATCGTATTCATCTAAATCTATTGGATTTTCCTCTAATTTTTTCAAATAAGAATTCATCATAGTATAGGTTTGAGAATCTTTATCTGCCAAGTCTTGTAATATGTTCTGAATTTTGCTAAGCCCATCTTCACTAGTTATTATATTTAGCAAAGCCTCCATAGTATCCGTGTCCATTTCAATCGATGTAAAAGCACTTACTACACCTGATACTTTATTATTTGGGTCGGCATTTATTGCTTCAATAAAATCCTTATGCGATTTATTGTTTCTAGTTTTTAACGGTACTGCCAAAATTAATTGGTTGCCCAACTCTGTTGCTGTTATTTCTTCAGAAGTATTTGAAGGCACATCATACATTTTGAAATAAGTATAGTTTAAGCTATGTTGACCAATAAAGCTTGGTACTAACAATGCTACTGCGACAACTACTAATGCTACTCTTTGCCATACACTAAATTTGGCAATAGGTTTTACTATACTTTCTGGTGTTATACCTTTATAATTTGGCTTTTTCGTTCTAATTTTTTTATTGATTTTTTCAGTAAAATTATGTGAAGTTGCCATAATTAATTTATCTAATAATAATGTTAAAATTGGTTGCAATACAATTACCGTAACGATACTTAATACAACACTTTTAATTAGTACATTCGCTAAATCGGCACCAATACCAAATTTCATAAAATATAGCGATATAAAACTTCCTATAGTCGTAAGTCCACTAGCTATTATGCTTGATGAAACTTCCGGAATAGACTCTTTCGTAGCTAGTATTGGATTCAACTTGTTTCGATTTTTGCGATATGCGTGCATATAAAACACAGCG
>JBAXZI010000099.1:0-5136 GCA_041670385.1 Clostridia bacterium
AAAATATTTTTATATAATAAACCGATGGATAAATTTTTATTAAGAAAAATTGCAAAGAACAATCTAATTCAAATTGCAAAAAACAAAGAAAGCAAAGTTTTGGCCGAAGAAATAATTTTTAATAAATTGATTAAAACGGCTGATTTTGTAAATGCAAAAACAATTGCTATTTATTTGAGCTTGCCAAATGAATTTAATACCAAAAATTTGATTAACTACATGATTTCCCAAAAAAAAAGAGTTTGTGTGCCCAAAATTAATGAAAATGAAATTGTATTTTATGAAATTGATGAACTTACTCAATTTAGGCAAAATAAATTCAAAATTTTTGAGCCAATTAATTCTTTTGTTATTAACAAAAATGAAATAGATTTAATTGTTGCTCCTGGTTTAATGTTCACAAAAGTGGTTATCGTTTAGGCTATGGCGGAGGTTTCTATGATAAATATTTAAAAGATTATCTTGGTAACACAATAGCTTTAACATTTAAGAAAAATTTGACAAAAACACTTTGGCAAGTTGACACTTTCGATATTAAAATAAAAAAAATTATTAACGATTAAATACATAAAAACTTTTTTTAAAAAGATTTAGCACTTACAAATAATTTTAAAGCTTTATCTGTATATTTTATTTTTATTACTTGATAAAATCATCATATTACAAGCTTCGCAAACAAACAGTATAAAATAATATCTTCCAATTCAATAAATAAATCTTAAACTTGAATTTTTGCATAATTCTTATCCTAATTTTTAAGTCAAAGAGATTTTTTTAAATAGCCGTTAGAAATTTATTTATAATTAAAGGAGAAAATGAATACATTAGTAAATATAAACCTTTGTGAGAGCACTTGCATAATTCAAATAAAACTGAGCTTAAGTTATCTTTTGATGAAATTGAAAAAATTCTTGGTTTCAAAATAGACCATTCTTTTTTAACATATAAAAAAGAACTTGCTGAATTTGGTTGGCAATGCCAAAAAATATCTTTAAAAGAAAAGTGGATTATGTTCGCAAAAACTATTCAGTAGCATAGCATGATTTTTGATATTTTTTTTAATTTTCACTTAAGTTGGCTTATCAATGAGCTTTTATAATAATGGAATAATGAAGATAAATAAAAAGAAAATTAAGAAACATTAATTTATTTAATTTTTAAATTCTAAGCATATTTTATAATTTTTAAATTCTAAGCATATTATTTTGTGTTAGTTAAACAATTATTTAATTTACTTGTATTTTTTTTAAAAAAATTCTATACTAAAACTAATAATAAATTAAGGGGATTTTATGAAAAAAAACATAAAAGCATTTAGTTTCATTGTGCTATTTTGTTTAACATGTAGTCTAATGATGTTAAATTTTAGCTTTGGTATAAGTGTGCATGCCGCAACTACCGAAACATACACAATGACAGAGGTTTATGCTGAAGGTCTTTACAATTCAGAAATAAGAGATGGTGATATTGCAACAATTTCTTCTGTTACAGAAATGATGTACTTTGTTGATTATGTTAACGATGGACACATACCTACTGATATTGAATTTCGTTTGATTGCAAATATAGATTTAAGTTCAATATGCAATGTAAGTGTTGGTAGTTGGACTCCAATTGGAACAAGTGGAAACAAATTTGATGCAAGTTTTGATGGCGACAAATTTATCATAAGTGGTTTATATATCAATGACATTACTACAAGTGCAATTAATGGACTGTTTGGTTACACTGGTGAAGGAGCAGTTATACAAAATGTAATTGTGTCTGGCAATATTTCTTCAATGGGTGAAGCTAGTTATGTCGGAGGACTTGTTGGAATAAACGAAGGTAGAATTACTAATTGCACCAACGAATGTAACATCACCGTTGGTCAAAATGGTTTTGCAGGTGGAATATGTGGTTCATCTTATACCAAATTATATAGCAATCGAAACATTGCTAGTATTCAAGGAGGCGATAATAGTTTTGTTGGAGGCATTGTCGGAATTATATCTGACACTAAAGCTATTATTTACAATAGTTATAATTTGGGAAATGTTATTGGCGATGTTTATGCTGGTGGGATATTTGGTAATAACACTGCTGCAACTATAACCAGTATATCAGCTGAAAATTGCTACAACACAGGTTCTATTACTGCTGATAATGCAGGTGAAATTTGTGGCTATCTTAATGAAAACACAACCATTAACTATTGTTATTGGCTTTGGAAAGAAAATAATTATAATGGAGCGGTAGGTTGGCAATTCAATAGTACATTTTCAAATTGCAATTTTTATTATAATGATTTTACACTACAAAACGATGTTACGATAAATTCAGTCATTTATGACAATATTATTGAAGCTTTAAATGCTTGGGTTGAAAATGAAGATAGTACATTTTTAGGTGCTTGGGAATACAAAGATAACGAGATTGCCTGTATCACATGTGTAAAAATGTACAAACTTACTTATTCTCCAAATGGTGGTCTTGGCACAATAAATGATAAATATCATATCAGAAATGTAAGTTTTTTACTAAATAACGCAAATAGTTATGCTAAAATTGGATATATGTTTATGGGCTGGGCTTCAGAGCAAGGCGGTGAAGTAGTCAACATGCCAGCTGATGAAATAACACTTTCAAGTGACAAAACAATGTATGCAGTATGGCAAAAAATTAACAATGGTGTTGATGGTGTTAACGGCGTTAATGGTAGAGATATTTCTTCTCCACTAGCTATTATAGCTCTTATAATTGCTTGCTTATCTTTGATAGCAAATTCAGTTTTGATTGTGTTATTTTTGAAAAAATCAAAACAAAATGTCATAATTTAAAAAAAACAATAAATACATATTAATTATAATTAATTTCACATTAATTTTTTATGATATGCTGAAATTTAATAAAAGTTATTTGTTTTGAAAACAGAATAATAATTTAATACATAAAAAGAGCAATACTCTGAAAGAGTGTTGCTCTTTTTTACTTACCTTTGGAAATATGATTTTTCTAAGATACAGAAAAAATATAAAAATAAAGAAGCAATTTGTTGAAGATAGTATATAAATTAACTTTGATAAAAAATGAAATTTAATATTTCCTTTCAAATAGTTAAATTTGAATTTACTTTAGCGAACATAATACGATGCATCGGTCGTAAATTCACGACTATCACTTGTTATGTCATCAAAAATTTCAAGTTTAACACGAGTGTCGTTCAACATTTGTACCATCATTAAACCTATGCGACTAGCAGTAGGAACACCTTTGCTCGTGTTGTTAGCATTGTAAAGATAATATGCCACCGCACCAGATGACACACTAATATTTTCAGGTTTAATTGGATTATCTTCATTATTAATTGCAAAAGCATTGCTATGTGTTCCAATTCCAATTCTGATTTGATTAGGATAATAAACATCATTACCAAAAGCCAATGTGTCTTCCCATTCATACCACCCATCTAATCGGAAACACCCTTCTTTGAACCAATTTCCACAAAGCGAACCTATTTGATCAAGGGCAAACTCGCCATCTGTTACTTCTCCATCATAAACATAATCAGGATCTTCCGATATTTTTGGTGGCTTTACCAATTCATAAAGTTGAGTGCGGAAAGGTTCACTATAATAAGATAAAGGTTTATCTCCATATATTGTGGTTGCTGGGTGTTTTTGGCTTAGAAAACCGTTATTAATATTTTTATTAATCACGCCAAAATCAACACAGGAAGTGTTACCACTTATGCCTATTTGAGCACCAGCTACTACTAAATCCCCTACTTGAAGCCCTTCACTAATAAAAATATGCCCTAGATAATAAGCCATTGTGTTAGTAACTCCAATTCTAATGGCACGATCGCCATAGGCACTGGGTTCATCAATATATAGAATTTTTCCGCTAGTCGGTGCACAAATTGGTTTTTCACTGCCATTTAGCACAAAATAAATATGATCAGTTGGATATGATCAGTTGGAAATGTATGACCGATTGGATTTATTTGTCCCAAAGGAATAATGCGATCAAAATCTTCAGAATTCATTATTAAATGAGTAAATTCAATTGTTCCAATCGGCAATAATTCATCAAAATAAGTTAATAAGTTATCACCCGTGCCATTAAAATTATAATCGTCCCCATTGCCGCCACAACTAGAAATAATTAATAAAGCAAAAAAGACGATTAATATAAGACTAAAAACTATTACAAGTGTTTTTGTGAGTCTTTTTGTAAGCTTTTTTTTCATATTAATCACACCTCCTACTTTTTTGTTTTTTCAAATAATCAGTCTATTTATCATATCCATTTTTGTAATTTTGAAAGAACAAATTAATTAAACCAACTTGAAAAAAGTTTTGCTTTTAAATTTGCAGAGTTATAGTATTCGGTTTTTCTAAGAGCATTAAGTGCATAAAAGTTTCCATGAACATCCGAATAAACAATAATATTAAAAGAATTCTGATTTTTTTTCATATTATAGTTTAACAAAAAGGATTCTGATTAATTTTCATATTTTTAGTTTAACAAAAAAGTAAATATTGAGCAAATAAAACGCGAATATAACTATATTAATGTAAAAAGTCATCATTATAGTTTAATTACTAATACAAAAAAAGGCGACAAAAATATTTAACAGCTTAAAACAAAAAAAATTGATTATTACAATATCAACATATTATTCAAAAACCATTTTGGACAAGATAGCAGATTTCTTTCAACAAATTTCAAAATACACATAAGAAAGCGATCAAATATGATAAATGTTTTGTAATTTATTGAAAAATTTGAAATTTTGTGATATCATTATTAATGATAAAATTGTAGTTTATAAATCGTACAACTTCAAATCAAATCGAAAGATATTACAAAAATTTTAATCACGACAAAAGACAATTATGAGTTAAACCAATAGATAAAATTCTTTTTAAATTGATTTTTCTAAGATAAAAAAGGAGAAAAACTATGGACCAAACTATTATAAACTTAGCAATTGATAAAGCAAGAGAGACGATGAATAAAAATATTGGTGGACCATTCGGAGCGGTGGTTATCGACGAAGATGGTACAATATTATCGGTAGCCTCAAACTCGGTTTTGAGAGACCATGACCCGACCGCTCATGCAGAGATAAACGCAATTAGAGAAGCATGT
>JBAXZI010000100.1:0-5068 GCA_041670385.1 Clostridia bacterium
AATGAGAATATAGGTGCTATGGGTTTTGCATTATCTTTACAAGATTTAGCTAATTTGTTTTCACAAAGCAATGAAGTAGTTGATGTAGATACAGTACTACTTTACAATAATGACAGTGATATTACTAAAATTATGGAGAGAGCGGAAATTTTAAGAAGTGAAGGGCAAAAAGTTTTGGTAGTTAAGTCATTGCCTACTGATATAAAGTATAATAAAGTGGAGAATATATAATTATGATAAGTATTGCATTACCAAAAGGTAGATTAGGAAATAAAGTATACAAATTGTTGCAAGATTGTGGCTATTCGGTCAATGAATTATTTGATGATAGTCGCAAACTCATTTTTGTAAATGTTGAGGCGGGGGTTCAATATTTTCTTGTAAAACCTTCTGATGTAGCTGTTTATGTAGAATACGGTGCAGCTGATATTGGAGTGGTTGGAAAGGATATATTATTAGAAAATAATTCTGATGTGTACGAATTACTTGACCTTGGTATAGGCAAATGTAATATGTGTGTAGCAGCCAAAAACGATTGGAGAGAGGATACTTCAAGACCGTTAGTGGTAGCAACTAAATTTGCTAATATCGCTAAAGATTATTATGTAAAGCAAAATAGAGAGATAGAAATAATAAAGCTAAATGGTTCTATCGAACTTGCACCAATTTTGAATATGGCTGATGTAATTGTCGATATTGTAGAAACCGGCACAACCTTAAAAGAAAACAATCTCAAAGTCTTTACAAAAATTATGCCGATAAGTGCAAGATTAATTGCTAACAAAGCAAACTATAAATTCAAAGAAAATGAAATTCAAAAGATAGTAAGTAAACTTAAAGAGGTAACAGACTAATGATAAAGATATTTGATTTTAATAAAATTAATATTGATAAAGTACTTAATAGAAAAATAGAAAGTTATTCAGCTTATGAAAATACCGTTAAGGAAATAATCGAGTATGTAAAAACTGCTGGAGATAAAGCACTTTATGAGTATGGAGAAAAATTTGATAAAGTAAAGCTAACTAGTCTTATGGTAACCAAACAAGAGATTTTGGAAGCCTATAACACCCTAGATAGTGATTTTGTAGATGTGCTTAAAAGAGCAGCTAGCAATATAGAATATTTCCATTCTTTCCAAAAAAGAGAAGGGTTTGAAAAAGTAAGTGATAGCGGAGTAATAGTTGGACAAAAGTTTACACCTATAGAGAAAGTAGGTATATATGTACCGGGTGGTACAGCTAGTTATCCATCGACTGTGCTTATGAATGCTTTGCCTGCAAAAATTGCAGGAGTAAAACAAATTATTATGACAACTCCGCCTATGCCAAACGGCAAATTAAAAGCCGAAATTTTGGTGGCGGCAGATATAGCCGGAGTAGATAAAATATTTAAGTGCGGTGGCGCTGGTGCGATAGCAGCATTAGCTTTTGGAACGGAAAGCATACCTAAAGTAGATAAGATAGTAGGACCGGGAAATATATTTGTTGCACTTGCAAAAAAACAAGTTTTTGGAAATGTCGGGATTGATATGGTAGCAGGTCCAAGTGAAATTTTGGTAGTTGCAGATAATACAGCTAAAGCTAAAAATGTGGCGGCAGATTTGCTTTCGCAAGCGGAACACGACAAGTTAGCTACAGCCGTTTTGATAACCGACAGTAAAGTTCTTGCTAATGAAGTAGCTTTAGAAATAGAAAAGCAATTAGAGAAATTACCTCGTAAGAACATAGCTAAAGAGTCAATAGACAATAACGGTAAGATTATTGTTGTTGATAATTTGGATAAGGGTATAGAAATTGCTAATGAGATAGCACCTGAACATTTGGAATTATGTGTAGCTAATCCGTTTGATTATTTGGATAAAGTAATAAATGCAGGGTCAATATTCTTAGGAATGTATACACCTGAGGCATTAGGCGATTATTATGCAGGGCCCAATCATACTTTGCCTACTTCGGGAAGTGCAAAATTTAGTTCGCCACTTTCTGTAGATGATTTTATAAAAAAATCTTCTTATATTTATTATACTGAAAAAGAAATTAATAAAATAAGCAGAGATGTTGTTGAGTTTGCTAATAGAGAGGGCTTACAAGCACACGGTAAATCTATTTTAGTGAGGTGTAAAGATTATGAGTAAATTTTTAAGTGAAAGATTTGCATCTTTAGTGCCGTATGCACCAGGGGAACAACCGCAATATCAAAAATTTATTAAATTAAATACTAACGAATCGCCATTTCCACCTTCAAAAAAAGTGCTTGATGCAATAAATAGTCAAGAGGTAGCTAATTTAAAGTTGTATTCTGACCCTACTGCAAAGATGCTAGTTGATAGCATAGCAGAATTTTGCAAAGTAAATTCTAGCAATGTATTTGTGGGAAATGGTTCGGACGAAGTACTTGCATTTATAAATATGGCTTTTTGTGATAGCAATAAAGGTATGGCTTGCCCAGAAATAGGATATGGTTTTTATCCAGTTTTTTGCGAAATATTTGGTTTAGCATTTAATCCGATTAAATTAAATAGCGATTTTAGTATTGATATAAAAAAATATGAAAACATAAAAGAAAACATAACTATAGCTAATCCAAATGCACACACGGGGTTATTCTTAACTCTTGATAAAATAGAAATTTTACTTAATCAGGATTTAGAAAGATTAGTAATAATTGATGAGGCTTATTGCGATTTTGGCGGAGAAAGTGCCACAAGATTATTAGACAAATATACGAATTTAATTATAGTAAATACCCTTTCAAAATCAAGACAATTAGCAGGTGCAAGAATCGGTTATGCTTTAGCTAGTAGTCAAATAATTGATGACCTTAATAGTATGAAATATTCCTTTAATCCTTACAATCTAAATAGACTTAGCATAATAGCAGGTACTAAGGCAATGGAGGATATAGAATATTTTGAAAGTACTCGCAAAGAAGTAATAGCAAATAGAGAATGGACAATAGATAAGCTTAAAAGTTTAGGGTTTGAACTTACAAATTCTATAGCTAACTTTTTACTTGTTAAAAAAGAAGGGATATCAGGCGAAAAATTATATTTAGCACTAAAAGAAAAAGGCGTTTTAGTAAGATATATAAATGAGAATTTATTAATAGATTATGTAAGAATTACTATAGGGTCATTGTCACAAATGCAAATACTATTAGAAAAATTAGAAGAAATAATCAAGGAGAATAATTTATGAGAACAGCTAAAATTATTAGAATAACTAATGAAACTAAAATAAATCTAGAATTGAATTTGGATGGAGAGGGCAAATACAAAATTGATAGCGGTATAAACTTTTTTAATCATATGTTAGAATTGTTTGCAAAACACGGCAATTTTGATTTGAATTTAGTTTGTGACGGAGATGTGCTTGTAGATGGTCATCATTCAATAGAAGATATAGGGATTTGCTTAGGACAAGCATTTTGTAAGGCACTCGGCGACAAAAAAGGTATTAGCCGTTATGGAGATATTATTTTGCCAATGGATGAAACTCTAATTTTGTGTGCAATAGATTATAGCGGTAGAAGTTATCTAAATTTTGATGTAAAATTCCCTGAAGAATATAAAGTAGGCGATATGGATACGGAATTGGTAGAAGAATTTCTGATTGCCTTTGTTCGCAATGCAAATATAACTTTGCATATTAAAAAGCTTTATGGTACAAATATTCATCATATAATAGAAGGAATTTTTAAGGCACTTGCAAGAACTTTACGAAAAGTAGTAGAAATTGATGTTAGAAATATAGATAAATTGCCATCTACTAAGGGTTTGTTATGATAGCAATTATTGATTATGGAGTAGGTAATTTGTTTTCTTTAGTTAGTTCACTTAAGTTTTTAGGGATAGAAACTATTGTAACAAGCAATAAAGAAGATATTATCAAGGCAGATAAAATAATTTTACCCGGAGTAGGTGCGTTTGGTGATGCAATAGAAAAGCTAGAAAAAACCAATTTGATACCCACAATAAAAGATGAAGTAGCTAAGGGCAAACCATTATTAGGAATTTGTCTAGGTATGCAATTATTATTTGAAGAAAGTTATGAATACGGCAAGTATAAGGGTTTGGGACTTATCAAAGGAAAAGTAGTAGAATTTGATTTGCCTAAAAATTATAAAGTACCTCATATGGGTTGGAATTCACTTGATTTTTGTAAGAAAGATAATAAGTTATTATCAAATATAAACGAAGGCGACTATGTGTATTATGTGCATTCTTTTCACGCAGTAGATTGTCTTGAAAATGTGGTTGCTACTTCAAGATATGGCATCGATGTAGTAGGAATGGTAGCGAATAGTAATGTTTATGGAACGCAATTTCACCCTGAAAAGAGCGGAGAGGTCGGACTAAAAATATTAAAAGCATTTGCAAATTTATAAATTTAGGAGAAAAAAATGAGAATATTACCAGCGATAGATATTAGAGATAAAAAAGTAGTTAGGCTTATTCAAGGCGACTATGACCAAATGACAATATTTGCAGATAATCCTATGGATATTGCAAAAAAATTCGCTTTAGCAGGTGCTAAAAATATGCACATTGTAGACTTAGATGGTGCTTTGCACGGCAAATTAGTAAATTTTGATACTATAGCAAATATTGTAAAAAATTCTAATATGGAAGTTGAAGTTGGTGGCGGAATAAGAGATGAAGAAAGAATAATCCAATACATACAAGCGGGAGTTGCCCGTGTCATTTTGGGGACTGTTGCTATTGATGATTTTGATTTTGTGGTTAGAATGGTAGCAAAATATGGCGATAAAATAGCGGTTGGCGTTGATAGTAAAAAAGGGAAAGTAGCTACTTGTGGCTGGAAAACTATTAGCAATGTTGATAGTTATGAATTTTGCTTAAAGCTAGCTAATGTCGGTGTGAAAACAGTTATTTTTACTGATATATCCAAAGATGGATTATTGGGTGGAACAAATTTAGAAATTTACAAAAAATTAAGCAAGATACCTAATTTGCAAATTATAGCTTCAGGTGGAATTACATTTATTGAAGAAATAGAAAAGCTACAAGAACTAAATATCTACGGTGCAATTTTGGGTAAAGTAT
>JBAXZI010000101.1:0-4949 GCA_041670385.1 Clostridia bacterium
TATATTGATATAAATTATTTCAACGATGAAGATGATGAAGAAGATAACGAATAATTAAGTCTAAGGAGAAATAATGGACGAATTAAAAATAGAAGCCCTAATTTCAGCAGAGGCGAAAAGGTTAAGTGATAAGTATAACAAAGACTACCTTGACTGTGCTGATATTATAAAGATAACGGGGCTTGGTCGGGATAATGTTAGGGATTTAATGAGTCGCAAAGATTTCCCTATAATGAAAGTTGGTAAACGCAAAATAGTTAGTGTTGTCGCCTTTGCAACTTGGCAAATAAAGAATATGAGGAGTTAGCATATGGCAAAAAAGAAAGTTAAAGTAATAGAGAAATCTCGCCGACCAAATGGCGAGGGTAGTATTTATCAACTTAGAAATGGATTGTGGTGTGCCAAAGTATCTTATAAAGATGAAGAAGAAAAGCCTCAGCGAAGAACTTTCTATGGACATTCAAATATAGAAGTAGCAAAAAAAATGGACGAGTTCAAAGGTAAAATTTCAACATATAATGCTAAAGCCTTTAAAGAAATTACTTTTGGTGAACTTATGGAAGAATGGCTATTAACTTTTAAAAAATCAGTTGTTGTTGGAAGAACTTTTGAGGGAAATATAAGAGTGTTTAATCTTCACATAAAACCATTTATAGGCAATATGAAAATTGAAGAAGTCAATCCTATTGTTATTCAAAAATTGTTAAATCAAATGCTTGAAGATAAGTACTCACTTAATTATACGAAAAAAGCCAAATTTCTAATAAATCAGTTTTTTGAATATTGTGTGGATAACAAACTTTGTGAGCAAAACCCAACACTTAGAACAAGAGTAAAGTCAAAAGATAAAAAAACCTATGATAGAGAAGATATGTACAAAGCAATACCACCAGAAGCACGAATATTGTTTATAGAAAAACTAAATAATCACCCTTTCTTAAAGGCTTTTTGTATGACAGGAATGTTCGCTGGACTTCGTGCGGGTGAACTGCTTGCTTTAAAATGGGATAATATAGATTTAAAAAATAAAACAATAAAAGTTGAACATGGAGTCACACAAGTCCCACAATTTGATGATAAAGGTAATGTATTATCTAGAAAGACCGTTATCGGCGACACCAAAACCGCTTGCTCTGTCCGTGAAGTTCCTATCCCAGATTTGCTAGTTGATGCTTTAAATGACTGGAAGAAAGAACAATGGGTAAAAAGCAACTTGTATGGTAATGACCTAATCAACTCACAAGCCATCGTATTTTGCAATAACAATGGTAGTATACGAACTTATAGTGGAACAAGAAGAATTTTTGATAGATTTCTAAAACATTATCAATTAACTAATTTAGGCATACATTTTCATACTTTAAGACACACCTATTCAAATATGTTATTTGAAGCAAATGAGAACCCTAAAATTATTCAATCTTTGCTAGGGCATAAGTCTGTAAAAACTACTATAACTTGTTATAATAGTGTAGACAAATCCTATTTTAAACAAGCCACCGATAAGTTAAATAAATTGTTTGATAAAGAGCATATGGAATTGTATAAAAAACTTCAAGAAAAACCGAATGCCCCCGTTTATAATAAGTCAATAGAAGAAATGCAAAAAGATAGTGGAGATTATGATCCAGAGATGGAAATGCTTGAAAAAATGCTTGCCGAACGAAAAGCCCGCAAAAAACTGGATTTTGATATGTAGTTTATATAAATTGAAGTTGATTAATTATTAAATTTAAATTATAATATATTGTAAATTAAATTTTCAGGTGGTAAATTTATGAAATGTGCTTTATGTAATAATTATAAGCAATTACAACTAAGTCATATAATACCCAAATTTGTATATGATTATATAAAAAAAACTGGATTACTAAATACAAGATTTGTAATGCCTTTAGAAAATGATGGTAAATTTTATCAAGATGGTGACAAAGAATATTTATTATGTCACGATTGTGAAGAATTATTTTCCGCTTCAGAAAAACATTTTTGTGAAAACATATTTATCCCTTTTAAAAAAGATGGATTTTATAAAGCTATAAACTATAATAATTCAGATTATTTTTGTGTTGCTAGTATTTTATGGCGTATTTTATTTTGCGATATAAGAGATGATAATCAAAATTTTAATAATGAGCAAATGCAACATTTGCGTTATTATGAAAATATAATGAAAGATTTTTTAATAGGCAATAGAACTAATTTGGGAACTATAAAATTATATATTTATTTTTTTGAAGTAATAGAATCTGGAGAAAGTATAAAGGATTTAAATATTCATCAAAGTATAAGAAGGGGTACTTCAGGATACACTTTAGTATCAGACAATGTATATTTAGTTTTTTGTAATATGGCAGGAATTATATTAATTGCTATTCTTGAAGATTTTAAATATAAAGAAAAATGGCAAAATTGTGAAATAATAAATGGTAGTGCACAATTACAACCACCACAAAATACTTCTTCTATATTATGGGCAAGTTTAATTGAAGATATAAAAGAAATCGAACAAAAAGAACTTTCTGAGAATCAACAAACAAAAATTGATAAAAAAATTTTAGAAAATAAAGAAGCTTATTTAAATAGTGAATCTTTTAAAGAGAAAATAAATGATATTAATTTAAAAAAATAACTAATTTTATTAGTATCCCAATTTAACCCAAATAGGATAGAAAAAGGCGGATTAGATTAAACTAAACCGCCTTTTTCTTGTTTGTTAAACTTAATCAACATTTAATTCATCAAAATTAAAAACTGGGCTATTAAAGAAGTCTGTTATTGAAATGCCAAGTTCTTTTATGATTAGTGCCATTGTATTAAAATTTGAAGCTTTTACTTTATTATTTAAAATAGCATTTACTGTGCTGTGATATAAGCCTGTTGATTGCTCAAGACGATATTGTGTTATCTTCTTTTCTTTAAGCAATTCTCTAACCCTTATTGCAAATGCTTGATTTAATGTCATCATATTATTATTTTCTCCAAATATGTCGTTTTTAAACTACGAACATTTTATCATACATATTTTTTAAAATATGTAGTGTGAAATGGTCAAAAGCAAAATATTGTGTTATACTATGTAGTGTGAAATGGTCAAAAGGAGTTTATAATATGAAAGAAGATAAAATTAATGATGCGAAATTAACTGAAAATGAAATTTACAAATTAAAGCCAACAACTTGTTGTTTTACTGGACACAGAAGTCAAAAACTGCCTTGGAAATTTAATGAAAATGATAAAAGATTCTTTGATATGAAAGCACGAACTAAAATTGAAATTGAAAAAGCCATAGCTAATGGATATACAACATTTATATCGGGTATGGCTCTCGGCTTTGATATGTTGTGTGCTGAACTCGTTTTGGAATTAAAAAAAGACAATCCGAACATTAAATTGATCGGTGCTTTACCTTGCAAAAATCAACAAAAACTTTGGATACATGAACAACAAAAAAGGTATGGTAATTTATTAAAACAATTAGATGGAATTCGTTGTAAATATGATGCATATAATGGTTCGGAGTGTATGCTTGAAAGAAATAGATATATGATTGACAACTCATCTCTTTGTATTGCATTATTTAATGGGTTGCATGGTGGAACAGAATCTACAATTAATTATGCTAAGAACCAAGGTCTAAAACTTGTAATTATTAAACCTTTAAGTGAGGATGGTTCAGTAAAAAAAGATGTTGTAGAGTTCTTTGATTTACTTAATAAAATTAATAATAAAAAATAATTCATTCACGAAAATTTAACATTTATAAGTTAAAATTTAGTAGGACAGTTTGACCCAAATAGCAAAGAATTAGGCGGATTTAGATAGAACTAAACCGCCTTTTTGTTTTCCTTATTTTAGCAAGTAGGGAAGTGCCCTTTTTTAGTCAAAATTACAACAGTCACAAAATTAGGTCGCATTTGGGTCACGAATTGTCACGATTTGGGATATAAAAAAGTAACCGCAAAAACGGTTACTTGCATTGGAGCTGATGATAGGGCTTGAACCCACTCTCTCTGCTTTGCCAAGGCAGTGCTCTTTTTTCTTACGGTTAAAATTATATCAAAGAAAGTCCAATAAATTCAAGCAATTTTCATATAAAAAAATCATTGCCAGTAATCTAATTCAAAAAATTACTGGCTTTTACTGGAAACAAGAATTTATAAAAATTTAGAACCTTGTATCCCGTATGAATTCAATACAAAAGTTTAATATTTGGTCAATTTCAATAGAATTAAGTTGATCGATAGTAATAATGTTGGGATTTTTCATACACACCTCAAGGTTGCTTGTGTTTTAATTTAAATTTAAAATTATTGTAAGTCAATTTGTAAAACTAATAGAAAGATTTATGAATATATCTTTTCAAAATATAGGTAATATTTGTAATTTTATGTTATTATTAAAATAATAGGAGAATACAGATGATCAACAAAATTATTAATGATAAAATCGAGTCCGCATTTTACCAAGGGTTTATTTCATCTGTTAGTTTTACAGAAGATGAAATTGATGAAATGAAACTTTCATTAATGGAAGCCGTTGAAAAACTTGATGATAGGGCTAGTAAATATTTTTACCAGAATGAAATTAAAGAATTAATAGTTTTAATAGTTTATTATGCTAAAAATTGGGGAGATAATGAAGAAAGCAAATTTTGGGTTAAAATTTTTGCGAATATATTTGAAACTTATACTTTTAATGCTATCACAAATAAGTTTTATGATGAAATAGAAAAAATTTTTAACCAAAGCAACAAAATTCTTTTCAGATCACAAACTGGGAAAAGGATGGTTAGAGAAACCTTGCTTTTCCATGCACTTGCACCTAAATCGTCTGTACAGGCTTTTATTAAATTGTTATTTAACTGTTGCATAGAAGATGGTTATATTGATAAATCATATATGCTTGATAAAGATATATATGACAAGTTGGCTTTAGGTCTTAATAAA
>JBAXZI010000102.1:0-4883 GCA_041670385.1 Clostridia bacterium
AGCCGAAGGCAATTCGGTATATGAAATAAGAGAAAAAGATGATAATCATAACGGAAATTTATATAAAATAGACGGGAATGTATTGTTAAGATATTTACCTACTAATGAAGAAACAGAATACACTATAACAAATGAAACTTACAGTATTGCTTTTGGTGCGTTTTCGGATAACGATAATTTGATAACAATTAATTTGAATAATGTTATATCTACCATAGGACAAGGTGCATTTTATAATATAGAAAAGCTAGAAAATGTTACCAATTTAGACAATATAATTAGCGTAGAATACTTTGCTTTTATGAATACAAATATATCCGAAATAACATTCGGAAGCAATATTATAAATTTGAACAATAACTGTTTTGACGGGTGTAATAATCTAAATACTATTACAATAAATAATACAACTGATATTGTTATTATTGGAGATGGAAATTACAGTTTAGTAACGCTAAAAGTAGCAAGTGAATTATTAGATTCTTATAAAAATATTTATAGTAATAAATTTATGGATATTGTCGCAAAATAATAATAATATTAGAGAATAAAATAAGTCAAAATAAGTTTACATTTTAAACAAAAATCGTCAAAAAAGTCTTTTTATTAGGCTTTTATTTTTAAATGAAAAATCAATAATAGTGGGCAAGTTTTCCTACTAATGTGCCTTTTTGTATGAAAAATGAACTTTTAAGATATTTTGTGTATTGACATTAATTTATTCTTTTGTTACCATTATTTTAATAAGAAAATAAAAAATATTTATAAGGAGTTATAAAATGGCAGATAAAAAATATCCAAATATACCTTGGAAAACAATTAATGATCCTATTGCAGGACATCCAAGAGAATATAAAAATGGTTATAATATAGATTGGTATACAAATGAATCCCCAAAAGGAACTTACAGGTCAATTTTTAAGTGGGGAAATCAAAAAGAATATAAGGTTCCTAGTGAAGGAATGTTTAATTATTTAGAAAAGGCATTAAAATTTGATAAAAACTTTTTGGAAAGCCATAAAGCTTTTAGTGATAGCAAGATAGATTTTGAAGATAAGTGTAAACTTACTAAAGAAGAAATTGCAAGTTTACTAAAATTTGTAGACGGTAAGGGTTCGTCAGATAAATTTGACAGACTAGATATTGCCTATGGTCAAACTATGGTAGACCTTATCAGGTTGCGTGAGGGTATTTGCGAAAATGTGCCTGATTTAGTTCTTTATCCTAGTACTACAGAAGAAATTGAAAAAATAGTAGCATATTGCAACGAGAAGAAAATAGCAATTTATGTTTATGGCGGTGGTAGTTCTGTTACTAGAGGTGCAGAGGCTACAGTCGAAAGAAATGTAATGTTGCATCTTGGCGTTAATTTTAATAAGATTATAGAGTTTAATGAAAAGGATTTAACCTTGAGAGTACAGCCTGGTCTTAGCGGTGTAAATTTGGAAGCATATCTAAACAACCCGAACAATTTTCCTACAAAGGAAGCATATACTTTCGGACATTTCCCGCAATCATTTGAGTATTCAACTGTAGGTGGTTGGGTAGTTACTAGAGGTGCGGGGCAAAATTCCGCTTATTATGGCAAAATTGAAGATTTAGTTCTTTACCAACAATATGTAACACCAGTAGGCAAATTTACTACTGAAAAAACACCAAGAAAGGCAACAGGACCGGATATAGACCAAATTATGATGGGTAATGAGGGTGCTTACGGGATACTAACCGAAGTTTGCCTAAAATTGCATAAGTTATCAGATGAACATAAAAAATTCTTCTATTTCTTCAAGAGCTGGGAAGAAGGTGTTGATTGTATGAGAGAAGTTATGCAAGCCGAGGGTGGCAAACCTTCTGTTTTCCGTATTTCAGATGCTGAAGAGACTGAATTAGGTATGTATATGTACGGATTAGCTGATAAATCTTGGTTTAAGGCTTATATCAAATCAAAAGGTTTGGAACTAGGGAAAATGACATTTATGGTTGGGTTTACCGATGGTTCTTCGGACTATCAAAAAGCAACAATGAAAACCGTAAGAAAGGTAGCAAAGTTGCACGGTGCAATAAGCTTGCCATTTAGAAATATAACTGATAAAGCTATAGTTGATATGTGGTCAAGAGGAAGATTCAGCGACCCGTATTTGAGAGATAACTTCCAAGATTATGGCGTAATAATAGATACTTTAGAGTGTGCTGTAAATTGGGATAATTTGCATAGTGTACATCAATATGTGAGAAAATTTGTAAAATCACACCCTGAAACAGTATGTACTTCACATATTTCTCATCCTTATGAGCAAGGAGCAAATCTATATTTTATTTGGATGCAAAAAGCTTTAAGTCTTGATGATTTCAAAGAATTCCATTCGGGCGTACTAAATGCAATAAGTAAGTCGGGAGCATCGGTAAGTCATCATCACGGAATAGGTAAATTGTTCGCTAAATACAATGCAGAATCTTTAGGACCTGTTCAAATGGATATACTAAAAGCACTAAAGAAACATTTTGACCCTAACGGAATTATGAATCCAGGTGGGACTTTATGGCTAGATAAATAAGGAAATAGATAAAATAAATTATATGAAGATGGGGGAAATATACCAAAAATTGGTATGTTTTCCTTTGTTTCTAAAAAAACTTATAATTTATTGCCCCCAAAATATAAAATAATAAAATTCATCAATTAAAAGGATTATAATGAAAGACGAAAAACTAGTATTAAGTTATGATTTAGGGACACAAAGCATAAGAGCAATTATATTTGATAAAGAAGGCAATACAATTGCTAAAGACAAAATTGTATATGAAGAGCCTTATTTTTCTACCGAAATAGGATATGCCGAACAAACTCCCGAGTTTTATTGGGATGCGGTTTGCAGTGTTAGTAAAAAATTGCATCTTATTTGCGGTAATGATTGGGAAAAAATAACAGCAGTCAGTGTAACAACTTGTCGTGATGTGGTAACTTGTTTAGATGGTGATAATAATCCACTTAGACCATTTATTTTATATTTAGACCAAAGAAGAGTTGAAAATATAGAAGAAAGATTTAATCCGATTCAAGTCAAAATATTCAAACTTTTGAAAATGTGGGATACGGTAAGTTCGCAATTTTGTGCATCGCCTTGTAATTGGTTGTCAAGACACGAACCGCAAATTTGGGCAAAAACTAAAAAGTTTGTTATGTTATCGGGATATATGAATTATAAATTATCAGGTGCTTTAGTGGATTCTTACGCATCTCAGGTAGGACACGTACCTTATAATTATAAAAAGAAAAAATGGCAAACCAAAAGTGATATGTCAGAATTCTTATATGATGCAAAAATTGATAAAATGATAGAATTGGTAGAACCTTGCAAAGTAATAGGTACAATAAGCAAGGAAGTGTCTTTACAAACCGATTTACCTTTTGGAATAAGCGTAATAACAAGCGGTGCAGATAAGGCGTGTGAAACTATAGGAGTAGGTTGTGATAAAAAAGATATTGCAGCAATTAGTTTAGGAACTAGTGCATCAGTAGAAATAGCAACCGATAAATATATAGAACCATTGCCATTTTTGCCGGCATATTCATCAATTTACCCTAATAAATATCACCCTGAAATACTTATTTATAGAGGATTTTGGATGATAAGTTGGTTCAAAAAAGAATTTGCGGAAAAGGAAATAACTCAAGCAGAAAATTTAGGTTGCTCAGTTGAAGAAATTTTAGATAGAGAAATGACAAAAATACCGATAGGGTGTAACGGACTTGTTTTGCAACCATACTGGTCGCCTTGTGTACAAGTACCTATAGCAAAAGGAAGTATGATAGGATTTTCTGATTATCATACAAAAATGCATATTTATAGAGCAATAATAGAAGGTGTAGGTTTTGCTTTATATGAGGGTATGCAAAATATGGAAAAAAGAACAGGTTGTAGGATAAAAAAAATAGCTATATCTGGTGGCGGTTCGCATAGCGATAAGGTATGTCAAATAATGGCAGATTTATTCGGTTTGCCCGCTTTTAGAGTGCAAACTTATGAAACATCAGCGCTTGGTGCAGCAATGGCAAGTTTTGTAGGAATAAAAGTATATGATAATGTAGCATTGGCAGTAGCGAATATGTCGCATAAATCTATTGAATTTTTACCAAATCCAGAAAATCATAAAAAATATGAATTAATTTTTAATAGAGTTTATAAAAGAGTTTATAGTAAAAACCGTAAAACTTTTCGCAATATTAGAGAGATACATCAAGATAAATAACCAAAGAAAGAGGAATAATGATAAATTTAGAAAAAAATATATATAAAAAATATAAAGAGTTGCAAAGTGCGGTAAAATGCACAAAATTAGTTATATTTGTTCGTTATTTAGAAAAAATGTATATTTGCGAAGATGGAATAAACAAAAAAGTATGCGATTTCGAAAAATACAATCAAGATAATAATCAAAAATTTATACAAAGTATATTTATTAAAAGCAAAACAAATGTAGTTGTTATAATGAATAATAACAACTTAGCAAATGTTAAAAATTTAGGGAAAATTCCACTAATGCTTGATGATTTTAGTGAGGTTTTTGGCGGCGAAGTACTTTTTGTAGATAACGCTAAGAAAGCTTTGGTGCAAATAAAAAGAAGAAGAGCAGTATTATTAGAAGATAAAGGTGTAATAATTAGAGCAAGGTCTTTAGATGAAGCAGTAACAATGATTAAAATTTTAGATAAAAATGCGTTTATTTTGTCAAAAGTTAATTTTTTTATACCACTATCTAAGACAGTTTCCTTTTTGGAAAATTATGTTTTTACCAAATATTATTCAGCGGAAAATCAAAAGCGACAATGGGAATTGGAAACTTTGGAAACTATAAATAATGAAAATGATAAAAACAATCAA
>JBAXZI010000103.1:0-4831 GCA_041670385.1 Clostridia bacterium
CTCTGCTCCAGCTGCGAATGTTTTTAACCTTGCTGCGGTATCTGCTGCCATTATCACCGACTCCTTTCAAAATAAAAAAGGCTTATAAATGAGCCTTTTAATGGATATAAATTATTTTATTTTACTTAATGTTGTTTCTATATCTGTTAACCTTGTAGCAAAAGAATCATTTATTTTCTCTTGGTTTGTAAGATTAGTATTTAGGTTGTCAATCGTTGATTGAAGTTCTACTATTTTATCATCACATTGAATTATTAGAGCTAGAGCAAATGCTATAGTCCCAATTTGGTTTTGAGTATCGCTCATTATGTTACTCCTTTCTGAGTTATCAATGAAACCATCATTAATAAACCAGTTGTTATTTTGAAGACGTATCTTCGCCTAATACTGAATGATATATTTTTATATCTCTTTTAAATGTACTTAGCTTTGAAATATATGATGTATCTGGACCTCTTACTGCGGTATATTTTTCATAAGGTTGATTAGTATAGCTTACTACAAAATTATCATCAGATACCATTTGTATTGTAGCTATATTCGTAACTGGTTTGTTCTGTTGTAAGTATAAAAAATCAAAGTTTTCATTTAACGCCTTAATACTTTCTGGAGTATCATTTGTTATTATATTTTTAATATATTTAGACATAATGTTCTCCTTTGTTGTAAATGTTTTTATCAATTGGATCACTTTCTTTTACTGAAATTCTATTCCTAAATCCACCCATCCTTGATAGTGTTTTATATCATCTGAAAGAGCATTTACAACAAGCGTACCATTAAATTTAAGATACCGAATAGATTTTTTTGTCATATACACACGTTTAACATCAGTTGCTATTTGAGTTGGGACAGTGCTACCCCTTCCACCATAACTATTGTTACTATTTTCCGGCGTTATTGCATATCCTAATTGGTTATTATCATTTATGCCAAATGTCCATAACGTATCATCAGATTTAATAAATGCAGATTGGTGGTTATAAGTTAATGCAAATTTAACATCTTTTGCTACGAGTGTAGGCGTGTATACCACATCCACCACATACAAAGAGTCAAACGATTGTTTATGATAAGGAGAAATAATACCCATCTCACCATTTACGTTCACACCAAATGTCCATAATGTACCATCATTTTTTAAAACAAAAACGCAATCATCACTAGCACATACGGAATAGACATTATCCGTTATTTTAGTAGGTGGGTTTGCCGAAGTTGCGTGACTTGTTCTAACATAACCTATCATGCCCAAATCATAAACACCATTTGATTTTTCATTCCCAAATGACCATAGTGTGTCGTCAGTTTTAATAATATAAGCGGTATATTGAGAAACCGCAACAAATCTGCCTTCCATCATAACCATTCGAGGTGGATAATCTAACGAATTTTCTGGCCCCCAAGTACCATAATCTCTATCAAGTCCTACTCCCATATTCCACACTAAACCATTGTTCTGAACTACAACTGTAGTATCAAAATTAGTTTCTGCCATTAAAACATCCGACATTATAAGTACAGGTCCTAAAATATAGGATAAGTTTTTAGTGCCATAGGAAGGAGGAAAGCCAAGCTGACCAAAGTAATTATTTCCGCAACCCCATAAAGTATTGTCTTTTTTAACCCATACAGTTCTATAAAACGAATAGCTCACTGACCTAACCTCGGTTGCCATATTCCTAAATTCTGTTTCATGTGTTACCCCAAGCGGAGGACCGGATTCACCAAACTCATTATCCAAATCAAAAGACGATAAAACCCCATTTGCGAGCACTAAACAAAAACCGTCTAGAAGCAAATCTTGTTTAATTATGAAAGCATAATTTGGTATAACATTATAAGGATCATAAGGATCATAATTGGCAGAATCATAGGGATCGTAGCCACCAGTATAAACAGGATATACCTTACTTGGATAATCTTTTGTTTTAGGATATTCACCTAGAATTGAATGATAAATATTAATAGACCTTGAAAAATTACTTAATTTAGAAATATAAGGTTTATCTGGGCCTCTTACCATCTTATAAGTTGATGGTGGTTTATTTGTATAAGATATTTGGAAGCCATCATCGTCATTCCCAATATTAATTAAAGAAACTTCTGTATCAGCAATGTTTGGCTTTTGATACAAATAATCAAAATTATCATTTGCTGCTTTAATACCACTTGGAGTTAAATCTTTTATTATATTTTTAACATATCCTACAGTCATACCAACCTCCTAAAGAGTCCTAGTAATAGGAATAACTCTTTTTAGACTCACCAATGAAGTAATTAATTTGTTTGTACGTACTACTGTCCAGGATTCTTTATCTCCGTTTACAAAAAGTATCGTAAATGTGCTATCAGATAGTATCTGTATTGAAGCTATTTCAGAAATAGGCTCTAGTTCTTCAATGTATAAAAAATCAAAATTTTGATTTAATGCTTTCATCCCACCCGGAGTAGTATTAATAAGCGAATTTTTAATATATCTTTTAGCCATATTAACCCCCTAGACGGAATAAATAACTTCTGTTTGTTTAATTGTAAAACTTGATCCGGAAATATTCTCAAATTTAATATTCATAACCTTACCTTTGTTTTTAAGTTTAACTTTATAAGGTAAAAAGCTACTTGTTAATGCAATTGTCTTACTTTTAGATTTTTTTTCTGTAAGTACAGTAATAAGAATACTCCCATTACCTTTTGCAACAAAATGGAATGACTCTGTTTTCTTCTTTTTATCAAGTGCTCCAAAAACTAAATCACCAGTTACCCATATGGCATGAATTGATGATCCGTTAAAAGTGCTAACATCTTCATCATTATATTTCTGAACTATATTTGTTCTATTCACAAACAATAGTTCACTATCATGTACTAGAAAATCAGTTACTTCAAAGCCACTTTTGACCATGAAGTTATTATTTAACAAATCATATTCAATAACTATATTGTTATATGCCGATCCAGTACCACGGATTGCTAAAATGTATTTATTCTGAAATATAACGCCAACTGCATCTAAAATTGCGTCCTTATCCATAGTTTTGAATAAAGTTTGTACTCTCTGTGATACCATTTTAATAGAAACACCGTCATATGTGTAGATACCATCTGATGCAGTGAAAAGTATTCCAGTATTATGACTTTTAATTGTTTTATTAACAATAACTCCCTGGACATTATCTGCTATCTGTGCAACTGTAAAATTAGTAGGATCGGAACCATAAATTCTAAAAATATTATTTGTTTTAAATACTACGATATCATCATATAAACCTTTGATGCCTTCAATTTTGCCATTATCCCAACTTGGTATTACGATGAATCCACCATGATTATTAGCTTCTCCCTCAGTAATTGGCATTGTGAAGTCTTGAGGATCATATGGAGTCGAAAACCATATAGTATTTAGCAACGATCCACCAGCAATCCATAATCTCTCTTTGTAAAGCTCTATACAGTTTCCATTTGGTGCCACGTTTGTAGCCGAAGCCGCAGAACTTTTACCATCCTTTTTAAGACTTGAAACTTTATTAATATATATACCAGAACCAACATCTAAATTTTCAATTACTTTGATTTTATCTGTTTTGTTAGTATATATAGTAATATTGTTATCGTCAGTTTGATAATTAACGAAATCAACAATATCAGAAACGGTCCCAGGACTATCATCAAGAATTTTAACAAATATACCAGTGATTTCATTTAAAAGGTATATTTTACTAGTTTTATCCATTACTATGACTACACCCTTTTTACCATAAAAGCTTTTAGAAACATCCATATAACTAAATATTGATTGAATTGTGTTCCCAGTTCCACCTAACTTAGCGTTATTATAATTGCTATTCCCTTTGCATAAACTTAAATCTCCCATATCTAAATCACAGTTTTGTGCTTCTGATGCTTCATTTGTTTTTAAGTATTGAGTATCAATTGATTGGTTAATTCCACCATCGAACGCCAATACTATTTTTGGATCACTCATAACTAGACCTCCTATAAAACATCAATTACATTTGTATAATCTGCTACATAATTATCTATTGGAATAGAATTGAAGATTGAAATATATAAATCATAATAGTTTTTATCATCCGTTATTAAAAATAAAGCATAGTAAACTAAACCAACGTGAAAGTTTGGGTTTATAAGCGGTGTATCATCATCATTCACTAAATCAATTGGTTTAGATCCATATAGTAGCCTAACACTTTTAACCGAATTTTTATTTATAACATCATCGCGAATTAGTAATTCATTTGACTTTATTTCTAGATAATGTCGTGGTATCTTAAATGTAGTCTCAGTTAAGCTATCATCTATAGCAGTTATATAAAGAGAATGGTAGACTAAAAAGTCTACCGGCAGTAATAAAGCAACATCACATTCAGAGTAATCTTGCTCATTCATAATACAATCCCTAGCTGCAAATGCAACATAAGCCTGGTTAATAGCATTTTTTACAAGAGCCATTTCAGAATTTTCATTCCCTCTATATTTTAATTTACCAATTATTATATTTTGAATATCTATAAATTTCATATTCTACCTCTCTTATTTCTTAGTTTGTACCGCTGATGCTGGTTTTTCTAGTTGGGTTATAGCATTAAACTCATTTAAAAATATTGAAGCGGCACCACTCCCGGATATAGTATGGAACATATAAGCACCATAGGCTGCGAGTGCTGAATGATAAATAGCTTTAACATCTGGTTGCTTATCTCCATCGGTTGCTAATACCATATCTACCGGAATGTAATTGTATAGCATTGTTAAACCACCAACTAATTCAGTATCACTTATCAATATGAAATTACTATCTAAATAAAAA
>JBAXZI010000104.1:0-4749 GCA_041670385.1 Clostridia bacterium
AAGTTGAATAGTAAAAGTAAAGTAGAAGTTGAATAGTAAAAGTAAAGTAGAAGTTGAATAGTAAAAGTAAAGTAGAAGTTGAATAGTAAAAGTAAAGTAGAAGTTGAATAGTGAAAGTTAAGTAGAAGTTGAATAGTAAAAGTAAAGTAGTAGGTAGTTTAATTACTTTAATAAGCGCTATCTAAATTGATTTTTTACTATTTTATAAATAGGATAGCGCCAACGTGTGTCTTGAATAAAAATTTTTGAGTAAATAAATAATTTGGTGAAGAGTACTGCATTATAATTTTTTGTTGACTTATATATTTCAATTCTTATTTTTTTATTAAAAAATTTTGTGAAACTGTATTTTATAGAAATAAAAATTTTGTGAAGATTAATAGAATTAAATATTAGAAAGAACAAAAGTTTAGTAAATCCAGTCATTATATGGTTTGTGAATACAGACTTTTTATCGAAGTAAAGTTTAGTCTATATTAAATTTTATAAAAGTCAAATAATGATTGTTTATTTTGGTTTAATTTTAAAAGCAAATATTTTATTTTACTCATCATTTTTAACTATATAAAATGACATAAAAACGTAAAAATCATATTGTAATATACAAAATAATTACTTTTAATTTTACTATTTACCTAGACAGAATTTACTAAAAATGGTATCAAGTATTTTTTGGTCTGTGTTTTCGCCAGTTATTGAACCAAGCAAAAGCCAAGCATCTCTCAATAAAAGTGCCAAGCAATCCAGCGTGTCGTTTTTAGTTATAGCCTCATTAATTTGTTCAAAAATTTTGATTGTATTTTCCAACGCTTGCTTGTGTCTAGTATTTGTAATTAATACTTTTTCATTAAAATAAGTTTGATTAATAGTCTTGTCAAAAATCAGTTGTTTCAGTTTCGTTATATTAGTATTTTCTTTTGCGCTAATACTAATATCAAATTTCATATTACTATCGGTCTTAACTAAAGAGGCAGGCGCATCGATTTTATTTAAAACAGTGATAACCTGACTGTTAGTAGTGTAATCTAATTTCTGTTTTGTAATAGGTACTTGAGCATCAATCAAATGAATAACTAAATCTGCTTGGTCGGCAGTCTTTTTTGCTCGTTCAATTCCTGCTTTTTCCACCACATCATTACTTTGTCTAATTCCAGCAGTGTCAACAATATTAAAACGCACGCCATTAAATTCGTAACTTTCACTTAGCGTGTCCCTTGTTGTTCCTGCAATTTCCGTTACAATGGCTCGCTCGTATCCAAGTAAAGCGTTTAACAAAGAACTTTTACCAGCGTTTGGAATCCCTGAAAGTGCGATAGTTACGCCATTTTTGATGAGAAGTCCCGTAGCACTTGTGTCATACAAATTTTGTATTTTCTCTTTTATAGGTTCTAATAAAGCCGTTATTTCTGGATAAGTAATGTATTCAATATCTTGGTCGGGGTAGTCAATAGCAACGTCAACTTGGCTGATTAAATCGGTTAAAGATGTTTGAATATCGTTTATTTTGTCGCGTAAACCGCCTGTCATAACGTTACTGCTGGCACGCAACTCTGCGTGGGAATTTGCATTGATTAAATCAATGATACCTTCCGCCTGCGATATATCCATTTTACCGTTTAGAACGGCTCGTTTGCTAAATTCTCCTGGTTCTGCCAGCCGAATTTTTCCCGTTTTGATAATTTCTTCCAGAACGGTTTTTGTGATATAATATCCGCCGTGTAAGTTGATTTCAACTACATCTTCTCCAGTAAAACTATTCGGTTTTGGAAAATAAACGCATAAGGCATTATCGCAAAAATCACCAAAATTCACTGTACCAAAAGCCATTTCTCTTGGGACAATTTTTGTTTTTAAATTATGATTGAATACCTTTTTCAGTAATGGTAAGGCTTCATCACCGCTTATACGGATTATAGAAACCCCACCCGTTCCAAGCGGGGTGGCGATGGCACAAATTGTATCTTCCTGCATTTTTCTCCTTTTAATTTGTTTTATCAAAAATATAGTTTCTCAAATTATTTGGATATTATAGCATATTCGATAAATTATATCAAGTAGGGCATAGCGTTAAAATGCAAGGAAATTAGAGGTTATATAAAAATGATGAATTATTATTTAATAGACAAAATATTTCCATTAGTTTATAAGAATTCTAATATTATAAGACAGAAATTGTTATACAAATTTTTAATTTAATATTAGTTAATATACAATTTCAGTCGTAATTTTTTCAATTATGCTTATTTGTTAGAGTTGAATAATGGAGCGTAGCAAAAAAACTAGAAATTTTGTTGTTATAACTAATTTGGTTTGATATACTTAAAAAGGAGGATGCTAAAATGAATTATTATCATATATGGATTGAATTAAAGGAACTTGATAAATATAAAAACAATAAAAAGGAATTTGAATTTGATGTGAAAGAAGAAAAGCGAGATAGCATTGTTGAAGATATTTTTATGCCATATTTAAAAGAAGAAGTTTTCAATTTTAAAGGTAAAATGATAAGTCGTAAAGATATTTCTAAGCTGTATGTAACAAAAACGGAGTTTACTGCGAAACAATTACTAGATAAAGCATACCAGCAAGCAAAAGAATCAAATTTTATTGTAAGTTACGATTATGAAGATGTATGTTTTACACTAGATTCTCAAGATGTTACGGGGGAATTAATAAAAGAAACACAATCTTTAATTGGACAATCAAAAATTTCTGCTACAAATGAAAGAGTTGATGAAATTATTGGGCATTTACATAAAAAAATATATGATGTTTCGTACAAAAAATATCAAGATGGACATTATGCTGATGCAGTAGAAACGGCAATTAAAGAAATTAACGATAGATTAAAAAAACTTTATCAAAAACATAAAAATGAAGAGAAAGATGGTAGGGATTTATTTAATCATGTCTTTAATGATGACCCAATTAAAACTTTATTAAAAATTGCGGATTTATCAACTCAAGCAGGCAAAAACGAACAAGAGGGTTATCGGTTTTTATTTATGGGAGCTTGGGTAGGAATACGCGACCCAAAAGCACATGCAAACGAGCTTTTATCAAAGGATGAGGCATATGATATATTAATATTTGCAAGTATGTTAATGAAAAAAATTGATATGGCTATTGCATATACTTTTGCTGAATGATTTTACCTATTAATATAAATATTAATTTACTATTAAAAAGAAGTTCAATAATTTTAACTTGCTTTAGTTCGTTACCAAAACTTGAAAGAATTATACATTTTAAGATATTTCGAAATTAATAGTCTATAAATATACAATATTATTTATAATTATACACGTTAATCAAATGTATAAACTGCATAGAATTGTAGGTAAAAAAATAAAAAGATAAGTTATTTTATCTTTTTATTTTTCAATTCAATTAGTATCTATTATAATTTAACTTTTACCCTATATCGAAGGGACTCTTTGGAGGGATGTAGTTGTCATCATCGTCGTTTCTTATGTTGACTTCTTTGCCTTTTTTGTGTGTAAAGATTATAATTGCAAGGATGATTGTGATTATTCCTAGTATTACTCCTGCGATAATTAGTGGGGTAGTATTATCTGGTGCAACATAACCTGCATCTGGGTCTATTGTCCATTTTGCCTGAACTGTTATATTTTGAGAAATAATAGAATTGTTGGTAAGCAAAGTAGAAGTGACTTCGCCATCTTGCACGATGTACCAACCTCCAAAAATCCAACCGCTAAGAGTAGTTGCACAATTTGTTTCCAAATAGTTGCTGTTATTGTAAGTGGCATTTGTATTGGAATCCTTCCAGACATTGAGAGGTGTAACGCTTGAACCGCCACTTGAATTGAATTCAATAGTATATTGAATTCTCCATACTGCATAAAGTTCAAGGGTGTCAGTACCGCTCAATTCATCCAAATCAGGCAGGGTATAAGTGGTACTAATATAATCTGTTTGTAGCATATTGCCAGCAATATAATTATTGTTGCCTCCTATCAAACTCCAAGCCATAAAGCCATAAGTATCATTTGTAGGAATTTGACTTGTTGTAATATTGTTATGAATTATTGTTTGAACACTTGCTCCATATTCAAATAAAGAACTTAAAATAATTCTTGTAGAAGTACCGTCGTTGTAATTTAATGCCACACTAAAACGCTTTACAGCCCATTTTGCATAAATAGTCATACCGCCTGCCGTCATAGTAGTAGTCAAAGTAACTGCAGTTGTGCCACCTGTTTCCAAATACCAACCTACAAAATCGTAACCTGTTCTACTTGGAATGGTATTTGCGGTATTTGTTGCAACATTATATATAGAGGAATTGTATGCGACACCTTCGCTTCCGCCATCAAAATCACCTATACTTTGTGTAACAGCACCGCTTATGGCATCAGGTGCATTTTTGTTGAAATTCAAGGTATAATTCCAAGCACGCCAGCCCGCATATATAGTAGTGGCAGAAATTATGTCTGTATTTTCAAAGTCAAACAATGTGGTACAAGCATTATCACTGTACCAGTTTAATAAAGTCATTCCAGTAGGAATATTAGCATATATTATTTCTCCTACCAAAAGTGGCTCAACTGTATCTTCATAAGGGACTTCAATGTAGCCTAATCCGCTATTGTCTACTAGATTGACAGGACTACCATCGTTGTAGGATACAAAATATACTTTTTGAATCGCGTCCAAATATCTTGCGTACAAAGTAAGTGTGCCTGTTCCAGAAGAATTTACATCAATAGACCAAACATTATCTGT
>JBAXZI010000105.1:0-4617 GCA_041670385.1 Clostridia bacterium
GGAAATATTCTATTGGGGTGATGATAGAGAAGTTCCAGATAATTATGAAATACCCGAAGGCTGTACAATGATAAAAATTCCATGGTCTATGGTAGAATGGTTTAATAATGATAGTAAATTTATCTACTATAGTTTTATTGTGGTAGATATTAATAATCCTAATTATGATGAAGCATTTATAAAAACATCTATACCAGATGTAGTTTGATATTACATCTATTATAATATATAATTTATTTCTAAGGAGACGATTAATAATGACAAATTCAAATCTAGTAGCCAAGCAGGATGATGGAAGTATACTAGCAAAAACCCCTGAAGGACAAGTAGTTCGTTTTATGCCAGTAGGCCATAATAATGTACCTTTAAAAGGCAAAAGAACTAGAAAACAAAGTATAAAAAGTATAAAGGCCAGCAACTTACCCAGTGCATATACTCTCCCTGAGTTTAGTTTACTTGAGGCTAAGAATCAAGGTCAGTGGGGTTCTTGTACAGCCCATGCTGCTAGTTATATGTTAGAGATTGCATTCGCTAGATATTTTGGATATTATCAAAAGTTTAGTACTGATTTTCTCTATGGTAATAGAAAAATATATGATGTAGTAAGTCTACAAACCACTGAAAGTGGGATGAATGATGAAGAATTTCTATCAAGATTATTTTCCTATGGTTCTCTACCTTGGGATATGATGCCAGGTTCTCATGATGTACCTACAGCCCATGATTTAATTACAGTAAATTCAGAATCATATAGAGATACTGCTGCAGGATATAGAATGTTTAAATGTGCCACAGGATTAACTAATACTGATGCAATCAAACAAGCTCTGTATGATGGGAAAGTTTGCTGTATATCTATAGAGGCCTAT
Organism: Clostridia bacterium; assembly: GCA_041670385.1. Taxonomy (GTDB): domain Bacteria; phylum Bacillota; class Clostridia; order Christensenellales; family DTU072; genus CAG-1782. Next base: position 870 of record JBAXZI010000105.1, read on the forward strand.
GGTTATAGTGATGATTATAATAATCATAAATTTACAGCTGCAGGAACACACTTAGGAGAGCATGAATTATGTTTAATTGGTTGGAATGAAGAAGGGTTATTGGTAATAAATTCATGGACAGAGAATAAAGATGATTGTGTATGGACACTACCCTATAGTAGTTTAGCTGAAATATTTGATACAGCTATGGCCCTTGAAATTGATAGACCAAAAGAATATTATAAGAAATTAGTTACTAGCCATTGCTTTTGTTCCTCTAGTTTTTATCTAGCTGCTTCTGATGAATTGATTTCCTATGTGGCTATATATGGTAGAACTAGAGATGATTTATTAACGGCTGTAAAAAATTGTACAGGCTCCTTTGATACCACATATAAGAATAGCTATAAGTGTCCAATGAATGAAACCTCTAGCCAAGATAGTAACTTTATGTTTCCAGGTAATGTACAGACTGTAGATAAATTAAATACCATAAATGATACAGATATAGTATATAATGATACCATAGCTGGGGAATTAAGTAATAGTTCTGATAGCCCACTGTTAGTAATAAATAAGGATGATGATGCAGTAGATGGCATCCCAGGCTCTATGCTATGTGCTCCTGGAATACAAGGCCTTATGCCAAGTCCTCTATTTAAAACTGATGGAACTGTTAATTGGTCTACTGTGGCAAAATATTATGGAAACCCATATACAGCTACAGTTAGTCAAGTTATGGAGATATTGGGTAGTACAGCTCTAATATCTGATAGTGTTATTAGTGCTTTGTCTAATAAGGAAGGTTATGCTCAAGAAAGATTATATGGTAGTAATAGGTATGATTCTGCAGCTAAGATTGCAACACGTATAAGGCGTTCAAGTGTATCAAAAGTATTTATAGTTAACCAGGCAGATTTTCCCGATGCAATCTGTGCTGCTGCTCTAGGTGGAAAGAAATATATACCCCTTTTATATGTAGATGGTTCTGCCACATTAAATGCAGAAACTAAAAATTTCATAAGTACTTGGGGTATACAAGAAGTTAATATTTTAGGTGGGCCTGCATTAGTACCTGATAGTGTTATAACTCAAATTAGTGCTATTAGTACTGTACAGACTGTTAATAGAGTTTATGATGCTAATAGGTATTCTTCCTCAGCTGCTATTGCAAGAAATTTTCTACTAGATGGTGAAGAACAAAATATTGTATTAGCTGTAGGTACAGATTATTCTAAATGTGGTTCTGCTGCTATGATAGCAAACATTATGGGTGGTCCTGTATTATTTTGTGATGGGACATCTTTAGACTCAGCTGTAGCTAGTTTAATAAATGAGTACAAGTATAGATATACTTCACCTATTATCTTAGGTTCACCTGCTAAGTATTTTAGTACCACTCTACTAAACTCATTAAATAGCTAAATATAGGGGAATTTATTTCCCCTCTAAATGGAGGTGTAAATCTTTGTTAAAAGGCACAGATTTAAACAGTAATAATAATATATCTAATTTTGTGGCTCTTGCAAAACAAATACAGGTTTTAATTAATAAGGCCACAGAAGGAACATATTATAAGGACCCATATCTACCCTATAGGGTTGAACAATGCAAGAAACTAGGACTTGCTATAGGTGTTTATCATTTTGCAGGACATCAAGTAGTTACTGATGAGGTTAATGCTTTCATTAACTATACTAAGTCTTATACATTTGATACTATTGCTTGGTTGGATATTGAACAACCCCCCAAAAGCTATAGTTGGACTTGGCAAAATAATGAACCTGCTGTATTTGTTAATGCTTTTTTATCAGCCTTTAAAAGTAAAACAGGATTAGAAATAGGTGTTTATACCAATAAATATTTCTATGAAACATTCTTGAAAGGTAGGATTCCTGACAATATAAAACTGTGGATAGCTGATTATAGTGCTATCACAAATCCATATCCACAACATTCTTGGCAATATACAGAATCAGGAACTTTATTAGGTGTTGATACCAAGGTAGATTTAGATTATTTCCAAGAAAATATTTTGATTAAGGAGGATAAGAAAGTGGAAAGTTTAGTAGTATATAATTATGGTCCTGATATGCACTCAGCTGAAATCCTTGCAGATTATTTACAATGTCCCACAATATCAAATAGTAGAAAATTTGACTATAATACTGTAAAAAATATATATGCAGTTGGAGGAAATAAAGAACAATATACTAGCTGTCTTACAAAATTAATAGCTGGCTCTGATAGATATGCAACCAATCAAGCAGTTCTTACATTTATTAAGAATGGGGGTAAATAGAGTATGGCCCATTTAAAATATAAGCTAAAGAAAATTATTAGAATAATACCAATTACTAAAGGTCAATATTTGGCTGAGTATAAGAATCAATTAGTACCCCATCAAAGTACTATTCCTGGATTTCTTATAATCAATGAGTCCAGAGTATGTTGGGTGCCTAAAGATATATTTAATAATTTATTTAAGGGGGTATAAAAATGGGAAAGAAATTACCGTTTAAATATAATGTAAAACCAGGAAAAATAGGGGCTAATGAGTTACTATTTCGAGACCATTTTAGTATCAAGAGTAGATTACCTAAACAGGTTGACCTAAGGGACAATTATCCATCAATTGAGAATCAAGGGGATTTGGGTGCTTGTACTGCATTCTCTGCTTGTGCTGTATTAGCATATTTACTAAATAAAAGTACACCTCTATCAAAGCTATATTTTTATTATAAAGAACGTCAGGCTGATGGCACAGTAGGAGTAGATGCAGGTAGTTCAATATCTCGTTCTGCTATTGTAGCAACTACTATTGGTGCTTGTATTGAAAAGCTATGGCCTTATGTAACTTCTACCTTTTGTAATGCACCTACACCTTCTATGGATGCTGATGCTAAAAATCACAAAGCTTTGAAACGTTATGCTGTTACTGATATTGATGATGTCCTCTATGCTGTAGGAGTACTTAAAAAACCAGTGTTAATTGGTGTTGATGTATATGAGTCCTTTGAGGATATAGGTAAAGATGGTTATATTCCTATGCCTAAGAGAGATGAACAGCTTCTAGGTGGCCATGCGCTTAATATAGCAGGCTATTTTTATAAGAAGGATGATAATATCCTATCTTCTATATTTAATCATACTAAATACAAAGGATTATACTTCATAATTAGAAACTCATGGGGTACTGACTTTGGAGACAAAGGATATCTATATATGCCAGCAGAATTTTTATTAAAGTATAGTTCTGATTGGTGGTACTTGGATATGAAATAAACTTTAATTTGAAAGGATGATAAAAATTGAATAAAGATTTAATAATGCAAATTCTTCCTATTGTAGTTCTTTTCTTTGTGGGTATAATTAGTAATTATATTCGTAAACTTATAAAGAGTGATGTCATATATAAACAGATATCAATCTTTATTGAGAATACCATTAAAAGTATATTATCCCAATACCCAAGCTTTAATTGGGAAGAAATATTAGCAAAAACACTAACATTAGTAGAACAGAAGTTTGGTTCAAGTTACTTTTCTTCCCAGGATTTCGAAACTATGATTAGAGCTATTATAAAAGACCTTACATTATCCGACACTCAAGTATTAACTCTTGTGGATAAATTAGCCCCTGATAGTACCTACATGGCTCAACAAAAGTACCTTTTAGGTGAAATCAAAGCAGAAGAAAGAAAACAATATGCTTTGAATCATATTACCACAGGATTAGAATCTGCTAAGGTTAACCCTAATCAAAATAA
>JBAXZI010000106.1:0-4507 GCA_041670385.1 Clostridia bacterium
AATATGTCAATTTATGCAAAATATAATTACAATGTTGATTTCCAATACAATGAGCCAGTAGGTACAACAACAAATATTATTGAAACAATAGAAACTAATGGGTTGGCATTGTCTAAAACGCATACAAATATAGTTACCTCGTGGGATCAAGCTAATGATTATCAATTCTTAGGTTGGACAGATAACTTAGCGCAAAAGGACAATTATGCAAATTATAATACTTATAAATTTAATTTTACGCAAAGTATTACGGGTCCAGTTACATTGTATGGAGTTTGGAGTCCAAAAGCTAAGATAAAAGTTAATATTCATACAAATAAAGATTCAACATCTTTAAAGGCAAGTATTAAGCGTTATTTAGATTACAATAGCAGTACAGTAACACAAAATTACGGAGAAGATAATGACATTTCAATTTATATATCAGACGGAACAAACCTAGCTACTTACTTAAATACAGATAAGAATAAAGGCTTATTCAGAGGAGTACCATCATCTTCAATATATGTATTTGGAAGTTGGAAGTATAAACAAAGCGGTCTGATATATGCAAATATGGACCTAAACACAATAAGATATGTAGCAGATGGCGACATAAATATTTATCCAGATTACAATTTAGGATAAAAAAATAAAAAATTATAAATATATGGTATAATAAAAAAAATGAAAAAAGATGAAAGCCAAAAGAGAGCCATAGGAAGAATGGTTATAATAATATTTGTATTAATACTGACACTAACAATGGTGGCGGTATCTTCCTATGCATGGTATAATGAAGATATTGAAGCGGCATACCAGCTTGATGTAGATGCTTCAGGTGTACTTTATCTATATGTAGAAACACCAATAAAACCTATACCTGAAGGTGAAGAAGAAGAAAGGACGTTATATCCGGCAAAAGCAATGCCAGGGGCTGTAGCTAATGGATTAAGACTTAATCCGTTAGAACTATATGATGCAGAAGCAGCTAATCCTTCTTATGTAAGCAAAATTACGTCATCAGTAAGTTACGATGATAAGTTTGTTTTGCAACAAGCAATTGGTTCTGAAACAGATGTAAATTATAGTATTTCTGTAAGTAGTTCTCATGATGATACCGGTTTTGTTTATGATAATGCAGAATTTTGTTTTTCAGAAGTCAAATTCTCATATTGGGAAACAATAACAACGGTTATAGTTGATGAATTTGGAGACCCGATATTAGATGATGAAGGTAACGAGAAATATGAAGCACATCAAGAAAAGAAAGACGCCTTAGTTTCTCAAACAGGAGATAAAACTTCAGGAGTTATGCGTATAACGGATGCAGAAAGTATAGATTTTACAATTACTATGTATTTAGCGAATGTTGATGAACTTATGGATGATAATTTGCTAGGTACAAGTATTTGGATAAAAATATCCCTAGTTGCTCAAATTGTATAATGATAAAGAGGATTCAATGACACCAAAGACAAGAAAATTTAATATAATAATTATTTTTATAGTAGTAATAATGCTTATTGCAGTATTAACTACTTCAGCATACGCTATTTGGCAAATGACTCCCGATGCAGCTGTAAAATTTGAAATGCTTGTAGGTAATGAAAATCCATCTGAAAAATATCAAATATATGTACCAGTAGATGTAAACGGAGAAAGAATTGCTGGTACACTAACAATAAAAGAATATGCTTATACACATACTGAAGATGTACCTTACACCTATAATTTAGACAATGCGGGCGATGCTGCAAATATTGTTGGACTTGCACTTGTGGGTTGGAATGGCGGAATTGCTGTAAACAATATAGAAATTAATGAATTAGTAAGTGATACTATGTATGCAATATCAGATTTTACTATGCCAGTAGACGGATTAGCAGTAACACAAATTATCATAGACGCTGAATTTCGCAATTACTATTTCAAAGGCAATGAGATAATTAAAAAAATTAGTATACCCAAAAGCGTGGTTAGAATTGATGCGGGATTATTTTCTTGTATGCCATATTTGGAGAATGTAATAATATTGGGGTCATCAACTGATACCGCAATAAGTATTGGACAAGGCGCATTTGATTATTGCCCTAATTTACCGGGGATAAGTGCTACTGAAGGGCGAGAAATGGTTGTGGATGAATTATAATTTAGAAAAGGAAATATAGATAAACGATATGAAAAAAAGGGGCTTAATTTATATACTTATTATTGTACTTTGTTTGATGACAGTTGGTATATTTACTGGTTGTAATAACAAATCAAAGGAACATACCATTACTTTTGTAAGTAATGATAAAGTTTATGCTACAAGAGAAATGCCTGATTTTTTTGTAATAAGTTTGCCTATACCCGAAATAGACGGTTTTATTTTTGAAGGGTGGTTTTTTGATAAAGAATATAGCAATCAATTTTTAGCAACAACATACAAAGATACTTCACTAAATAGCGATATCGTGGTTTATGCAAAATGGAGAAATGAAAACGATTGTAAAATTACTTTCGAAAATGCAGAAAATTTGGTTGTAGATTTTATATTGGTGAAAAAGGGAAGTAAAATAGAAGAATTGCCAAGTCCGACTAAAGATGGTTATGAGTTTTATGGCTGGTATTCTGATTCGCAATACAAACAAGTAATAACTAGTGATGATATAATAAATGGTGACCTAAATTTATTTGCAAAATGGGTCGCTATAGGAGAAGTTGATAAAACATTTACTATTACAATAAATAATTTAGGTGGCTATAATCTAGAACCTATTAAAGTTAAGTATGGTAAAAATATAGAATTTCCAGAAAATTATTTAGTAGGTTATAAACTAGGCGGATATTATATTGATAGTAAATTAACCAAAAAATATGTAGCGACACCTATTGTAAGTGATTTTGAATTGTTTACGAAATGGATAAGAGTAGATGAAACCTATCAAATACAATTCTATTCTAATGGTGGCAATACTATAGATAGTATGCAAGTTAGATATAATGAATTATTAGTTAGTCCAAATTCTGAAAGAAGCGGTTACGACTTTGCAGGTTGGTGTTTGGATAGTAGTTGTGAGCATTTATATAATTTTAATACAAGAATAACAGGGGATACTGTTTTTTATGCAAAATGGGTAGCAAAAAGCATTGACCCAATTCCTAGTAACAATTTTATTATAAATCTTGAATTAAATGATGGACAATGTGCTATGAATAGTTTGGAATTGGAAAAAGGGACATACCCTAATCTTCCACAACCCACCAAAGCCGAAAGTGAATTTTTAGGTTGGTTTGTAGATAGTGATTGTACAAATAAATATGTTTCAAAAGCAGAAAACGAAGATTTTACATTATATGCGGGTTGGAAAAGTACTGCTGAAAACGATGATTATGTAATAAGCTATTCTCCAAACGGAAAAGAATGTACTATAGAAAAATATAAAGGGAGCGAAAGCATATTAGATATCCCTAATTTTATAAATAATGCTACCGTTGTGGGAATTGGAGATAACGCATTTATTAATAATACAAAAATTCAAAGAATAAATATGATTGATACCGTTAGAAAAATAGGCAATTATGCTTTTAGCGGATGTGCAAATTTAGTCGATATGAGTAATTATAAATACTTAGAAGAGATTGGTGATTATGCTTTTAGCGGAAGCGGAATAAACACATTTTTAGGTGGTACAGAATTTAGATATTTAGGTAGCTACTGTTTTGCTGAAAGCAAAATAAGAAGTGTTACTATACAAAATAATATAGCACAAGGACAAATGGGAACAAATGTATTTTATATGTGTAAATCACTAAATAATGTGAGTATGGGACAAATGGAAATTATTCCTGAACATACTTTTGAATGGTGTAGTGCCCTAACTTTTATAAATTTGAATAATTGTAGTAATATAAATATTGCCGCTTTCAAATTTAGTGGATTAAGTGCAATTAGTATTCCTAAAATCAAAGTTATTAGTGCAAATGCTTTTGAAGGATGTCATCTAAAAGAATTAAGTTTTGATGATTCTATTACTTTTGGTTGCAGTGCGTTTGTGGGCAACTCGGAACTTAATAATATCACTGTTGGAGCAAATTTTAATATCGAAAACGGAATAAATAATGTTATGGAATCGGGTACTTTCGCAAGTTGTAACAATATAAACTTTATTGTTAATGAGGATAATCAATATTTTAGTTCTATAAATGGTAACTTGCTTAATAAAGATGGTACTGTTTTATATTGCGTAGGCGGACTAACTAGTACAGGAATAATAGATATTACTGAAGGAATTATACAAATAAGTAGGTTTGCCTTGAACAAAAATAATAGTATAGTAACAGTTAAATTACCCGCAACACTAACTGAAATTGAAGAAAATGCTCTTAGCGGAACTTATGGACTTAGCAAAATAGAAATAGCCGAAGGCAATTCGGTATATGAAATAAGAGAAAAAGATGATAATCATAACGGAAATTTATATAAAATAGACGGGAATGTATTGTTAAGATATTTACCTACTAATGAAGAAACAGAATACAC
>JBAXZI010000107.1:0-4504 GCA_041670385.1 Clostridia bacterium
GGTAAAAAATTATTAAAAATAACAGCAATCACTAAGTTAGGTGTAGAAGAATTAATTAATAATGTAGCAAGTAGATTAAAAGATTTACCAAAACCAAAACAATTTGAATTTGAAAAATTCGAATATGAAGAAAAAGATAAAAATGAATATTTCATAACTGAAAAAGATGGTGTTTACTATGTTACAGGAACTTTCGTCGAAGAATTAGCTAGAAAATCTTATCTTGATGATACGGATTCATTTAACTGGTTCCAAATTAGGATGAGAGAAAGAGGAATTATTAAGGACCTAAAATTACGTGGTGCAAAAGACGGTGATACAATTTGCGTATTAGATTTAGAATTTGAGATGATAGATTAAAAGGAGTTAAATATGGCATTAACAGCAAAAGAAAGAAAATTATTGACAGGAATGGGTCAAAAACTAGAACCAATTTTCCAAATTGGAAAAAATGGATTAAGTGATTTACAAATTAGAGAAATCGGTAAAGCTTTAGATACTAGAGAAATTATTAAAATTTCTATTTTACCAAATAGCGATGAAGATATCAGTGTAGTAATGGATTCTATTTGTAAAAAACTTGGTGCAGAACCAGTTAGCAAAGTAGGTAAAAAACTAGTAATTTATCGTTATAGCTTAAAAGATAAAGTAAACCATATCGAATTTTAGTTGGGTGAGAATACACAAATTATACCAGCTATTAGCAATATACTAGCCATTACAAAATAAAATATTTTGAAAGGCGATATGATAGCAAATAAGCATAAAGAAAGGCAAGCTAATATAAAATATCTTGCTCTTTTTTTTGTAAAAGTTTGTTTAATTAATTCTTTAATTGGTATTCTTTTGTTGCGTTTTCTCTTTATTTGTGGCAATTCTATATTGTGTCGATATAAGTAATCGTGATGTTTTTTGGGTTGAATAAAAATAATTTTTTTATCCAAGCTTTGAGTAAAAGTAAGAATAGTACGATTAGGCATTTGGGTAAGAACGTAGCAACTTCCAAGATTTTTATCGACTAAGAAGCGATAGCATTTTGATATATCTTCAAGAGAAGCACCGCCGAATTTGTAACAAGAATATAAAACTATTTTTTCTAAATTACGTTTTAGCGTTACAAACCCTTTAATTTTTTGTGGTGTGAAATATGGCGGAACGGCATTAAATAACAAATTTTGTTGATACTCAAGACCATAAATAGATAAATTATTTTGCATACTAAGTGTGTTTTGATAGCTTTTATTTTCTTTCCTATTCAAATAATGAATACCCAAAATAGCTATTAAAATAGTGAGTAACAACGATATGAAAATACCGCCAACTATGTTTTTTAATAGTGAAGATAGTATTATCGAAAGAAAAATAAATATAGTACCTATAATAATTACTTTGTCAAACTTAGTCATACTATTATTATTAGCAAATTATGTGATTAATAATCTTGAATAATTACAAAAAATAATGTATAATAAGATAAGAAAATGTAAGGGAAATAATAAGTTATATGAAAATAGCAATTTTTGGAGGGGCGTTTGACCCTTTACACTCCGAACATATCAAAGTTGTTACAGCTTGTAAAGAAGAATTAAAAGCTGAAAAGGTAATTGTTTTGCCTTCATTTTGTCCACCTCATAAAAGTAATATAATAGCAAGTTATGAAGATAGGCTTAATATATTGCATATTGCTTTAGACTGTTTTAACTATGTGGAAATAAGTGAATTGGAAAAAGAAAGCGATTACAATCCTAGTTATCTTACATTGCAAAAAATCAAGAATCAATATCCTGATGATGAACTTTTTTTTATTACAGGCGGTGATGGTATTGAATATTTTGACAGATGGAATAAGCCGGAAGAAATTGTAAAATTAGTTACCTTAGTAGTGGTAAAAAGGGACGGATATAATCAGTTTGCAAAGGCAATTGATTTAGTCGAAAATAAGTTTAATATTAATATAATTAGTTTAAATACAAAGGGCGAAGATGTAAGTAGTACGCAAGTTAGGGCATCTATTATATTAGGTTTGGATACCCCAAATGAAGAAATTGAAGTTTTAGATTATATAAAAGAACAAGGTGTATATTCTAAATATGATGAGTGTATAAATAAACTTAAGACTCAATTATCAATACGCACTTATAATCATTGTGTACGGACAACAATGTACGGATTAAAACTAGCAGCTAAACAAAAAATGAGTTTTGAAAAAGTTTTTTTAGCGTGCTTGTTTCACGATTGTGCCAAAAATACAAAAGTGGTTATGGACGGTGTTCCGAATCAAGTAGTGCACCAGTTTGTAGGTTCGGAAATTGCAAGCAAAGAATATAATATAAATGATGAAGAAATTTTATCGGCTATAAGATATCATACGACGGGCAAGGCAAATATGTCGCAATTAGAAAAGTTGGTATTTATGGCGGATATGTTAGAAGATGGTAGGGACTATGAAGGCGTTGAGGAGTTGCGGAAAGCAGTCGATGATGATTTTGAATTAGGGTTTGTAGCGTGCATAACGGCAACACTTGAAAATCTAATTGTTAAAAAAACTAAAATATTTCTATTGACTAATCAGTGCTATGAGTATTACACTAATAAAGATATATAAAACAATTATAATAAATAAAAAAATATTAAGGAGTAAAATTAAATATATGACACCACAACAACTTAAAGATGAAATAGTAAGTGTATTTAGACAAAAGAAAACAAGGGATCTAACTATTATTGATATATCCAGTGTTTCTTCAATTGCAGATTACTATGTTATTGTATCTGGCAGAACAAATACCCAAGTGCGTTCACTTGTAGAATTTTTAGATGAAAAGCTAGAAGAAAAGGGTATTTATTCTATAAGAAAAGACGGAGCCAAAGAAGGTATTTGGACAGTTATTGATTATGCTAGTGTAATTGTACATGTTTTTGAAGAAAACACTAGAAAACTTTTTGATTTAGAAAAATTATGGGATAGCGGAGACAATGTAACTCATATTGAAAACGATATTTAATATAATAAATAACTAAAAAAAATAGATTTTGCATTGAATTATTAAGAAAGAAATTTTAATGATATTTTCAATTATGTAATTTGTAAATAAATGACAGTGATTTAGTTGACAAATATGCTAAAATTCAATATAATAACCAATGTTAAGCACCATTAGCTCAGTTGGTAGAGCAATTGACTCTTAATCAGTGGGTCTAGGGTTCGAGTCCCTAATGGTGTACCAAAATAAAAGGTTTTTGAGAGAAAACCAATAAAAGTAAACATTCCAAATTTTGGGGTGTTTCTTTTTTTGCTCATTTTTATAACACAAGATATAAAATGAGTATATATTAAAATAATTTGGACGATTGTAGAACATAGTAATTTGAGAATCACAATGGATTTATATCACCATATTGATATGAACAGAAAATCGACGCAGCCGTTAAAATAAATAATATACTTCAAATGTAAAAATAAATAATAGTATAATTGCAAAACCACAATACACCAAAAATCGACAAGATACTACAAAGAAACAAATTGACAAACAATTTTTTATGATGTAAACTTTAATTTGATTAAAATATTTGGGAAATTTTTAATTATGAGATTATATTCCAAAAATTAATAACTAAATAAATGTAAATATAGGAAATATAAAGATTTTTTCTATTCTATATTGTAGTGTATTTGGATATATATGACACAAATAGGGAGGCTGAATGAAAATATTTAATAAGATTAGAACATTTATAAGTTTATTACTATTTGCTATTTGTCTAATTTCATTGTTATTTGGATGTTCACCCAAAATGCGCGAGGAAGGGAATTTTACATATTGGATTTACAAAGATAACGATGGAACAAAACATATTAATATAGCTGAACTTACAGAATTAGGGAAACAACAAAAAGTGCTAGTAATTCCTAAAGAAATTGATGGAATAAAAGTTCAGGCATTACATAAATGGGAATTAAGTATGCAGTCTTCTGGACTAGTTTGGAAAAGTGAAAATTTAGAAAGAGTATTTTTTTTACTAAGTGAAATTAATGTTGATCAGCGAATTTTTTCCCAATGTAGTAAATTAAAAAAAATTATTGGAATAACATATGATATTACTGATATTTATGGGGGGGGGCTGAATCTGTACTTCATTTAGATAATTGTTTTTATTATATACCTAAATCTATTTTTGCGTTGTTAAAATTTAATAGTTCTTGTATAGTGCCTGCAAATATTACCTATTATTTTAATTATGATACCAATATGAATTACGGCGTGTATTGGGCAGATGATGTTGATTATGGAGAAAAAATTGAGTATATTCCAGCAAATCCTATTCGGGAAGGATATGAATTTGGCGGGTGGTATAAAGAAACGGAATGTATAAATAAATGGGATTTTGAAACCGATACTTTACCTGAAGAGCAATTTGAGGAAATAGAAGAAGAATCAACTGATTTAGAAACGGAAAAAGAAATAGAAAAGAAAACAATATATCAAGAAACAAAACTTTA
>JBAXZI010000108.1:0-4450 GCA_041670385.1 Clostridia bacterium
AAGACTAGTCCCACAACGAGGACACCAAGGCATTGGTCTATGTCTTTTAACTAGCCAACCATTATCATTACATATTTTTAGGAAATGCCAAATTGAAGTAATATTAAGGTCTGTATTGGTAAAATAACTATTGTCCCAATCCATCCATTGTCCAAGTCTTTTGCTTTGTTCCGTAATTACTCCGCTAAATTTTCTTACCCTTTCCATACAAGCTTCGGTAAATTTATCCATTCCAAAATCGATTATTCCGGTTTTATCCTTTATTCCGACTTCTTTTTCTGTTTCTACTTCTACCCACAAACCTTGAGAATCGAATCCATTTCGATATTGACAACTTTTACCAAGCATAGCATTGTATCTAATGTAAACATCTTTTAAAGTACGACCCCAGGCGTGATGAACGCCCATAGCGTTGTTGGCAGTGATTGGACCATCTAGAAAACGATAAGGTTCGTTATTCTTATTTTGTTCTACCAATTTTTCAAAACTTTTATTTTCTTGCCAAAATTTTAGAATATCTTCTTCTAAAGTTACGAAATTTGGTGTTGCATTTTCTTTTATCATCTATTTTGCCTCCAAACTAAATTGTGCTATTATTTATTGTATATAACCTTGTTAATTATACTTATTAATAAATACTTTGTCAAATAAACAATAACATTTCAAGCATTTTTTGACAAACTTTGTTGATATTAGATAGTAATTTGTAATTTAGGTTGCAATTAGCTTTGTAATTGAAGTATAATAAATACACAAATTAGTAATAATCAAGGAGAAATGTGATATGTTTGCATTTGTTAGCGGAGCAAGTGGCGATATTGGAAAAGAAATTACAATTCATTTAGTAAATTTAGGATACACAGTAATTTGCCATTACAACAAAAATGAAAAAGTAATTGATGAACTTTCAAAAAAGTTTGGTGACAAAATTATTCCCACTAAATGTAATTTTTCAAATACAAAAGAAGTGGATTTTTGGAGTAAAAATTTATCTAGCGTTTATCCTGATATCGAAATTATTATTAACAATGCCGGCTTTGCTTTTCAAGATTTAATACATAAAATGCCCTACCAAAAAACTGTAGATTTAATAAATACGAACCTAACTAGTACTATTATTACTACCAAAAATTTGGTCGGTAAAATGATTAGTAATAGGTACGGTAAAATTATTAATATTAGCTCTATTTGGGGTACCTATGGAGGAAGTTGCGAAGTAGTTTATTCGGCTAGCAAAGGTGGTCTTATTGCCTTTACTAAAGCACTTGCTAAAGAATTGGGACTTAGTAATATTAATGTTAATTGCCTTTCTTTAGGCTTTATTGATACAAAAATGAATAAGGATATTGATAAAGACAGTACAAATAGTTTTGTAGGTGACCTTTCTATTCCTAGACTAGGCACTCCTCTAGATGTAGCCAATGCCGTTGACTTTTTAGTTAGCGATAAATCAAGTTATATTACAGGTCAGATTATTGGCGTTGATGGCGGTTTTTAACACATTTTTCTTATAACTATCCACAATAATAAAAACTCAAAATAAGTAAAACCTGTATTATTATTTTTACATAAAATTAATAAATTTTTTATTTCAATTTTACCTAAAGTATTTGACTTTTTGTCCTACTAAGCATATAATATATAAGACTCAATTTTGAGTAAATATGTTAACTTAAGGAGGTAAGTAAATGGATACTGGAAGTAGTACAGGCACAGATGGCAATTATCACAGTAGCGATGTTCACAGGTGCAAACAATTTGCTTACATCTTATTTATTTGCTAATTTATCAATACTAAATTGTTAAGTGTCTTGCTCTCCTATTACCGAATACCATAATATTTCGGTTAAGTTTATTTAAAAAAAAATTTAGGAGGTAAGAAAAATGGATTTTGATATCCTTTTTGAATTATTAAAAAAGAAAAATATTAAAGAACTCCGTCCTATCTTGGAAGCAATGAATCCTTCAGATATAGCTCTATTTTTAGAGAATGTCGAGAAAGAAGAATTGCCTATAGTTTTTAGATTATTACCCAAAGATACAGCGGCTGATACATTTGTAGAAATGGATTCCGATATGCAGGAATTGCTAATTACTTCTTTTTCCGATAGAGAATTAAAAGTTATTATTGACGAGTTATTTATTGATGATACCGTTGATATTATTGAGGAAATGCCCGCTAATGTAGTAAAGCGTATTCTTAATTTTAGTGCTCCGGAATCTAGAAAAGTAATTAATGAAATTTTGCAATACCCTGAAGATAGTGCCGGTAGCATTATGACTATCGAGTATGTAAGATTACATCGTGATATGACCGTTCGTGATGCTTTTGCTACTATTCGGAAAACTGGCGTTGACAAAGAAACAATCTACACTTGTTATGTAACAGATGATAAGAAATATCTTCAAGGTATAGTAACTGCAAAAGAACTTCTATTAAATGACCAAAACACTAAAATAGAAGATATTATGGAAACTAACCTTATTTATGTAGATACCCAAACCGACAAAGAAGAAGTTGCTAATCACTTTCAAAAATACAACTTTCTAGCTATGCCGGTAGTTGACCAAGAAAAAAGATTAGTAGGTATCGTAACAATTGATGATGCACTTGATGTTATCAGTGCAGAAGGCACTGAAGATATTAGTAAAATCGCCGCATTAACTTCAATCGATACGGACACGCCTTATCTAAAAA
The DNA here is from genome assembly GCA_041670385.1 of Clostridia bacterium. Lineage (GTDB taxonomy): Bacteria > Bacillota > Clostridia > Christensenellales > DTU072 > CAG-1782. Next base: position 2,699 of record JBAXZI010000108.1, read on the forward strand.
CTAGTGTATTTTCTATATTCAAAAGTCGTGTATTTTGGCTTATGCTACTTATGATAAGTGCTACCCTTACCGGACTTGTTATTTCATCGAATGAAACTGTTCTTTCAAATTCTATGTATGGTCTTTTGCTAACCGCTTGTATCCCTATGATTACTGGTACCGGTGGTAATGCAGGTAGTCAAGCATCAGTTACTGTCATTCGGAGTATAGCTTTAGGCGACTTGAAATTTAAGGATTTATACAAGGTTATTTGGAAAGAACTTCGTGTATCTATCTTATTAGGTATAGTACTTGCTTCAGTTTGCTTCATTAAATTAATGCTAGTAGATGGTATTTTGCAAATGGAAAATGGTGCTTTAGTCGGTATGGTAATTTGTCTAACAATGTTTTTCACTGTTGTATTAGCAAAATTAATTGGTTGTACTTTACCATTAGTTGCCAAACAAATCCATCTTGACCCAGCAGTAGTCGCAAGTCCATTTATTAGTACAATAGTAGATACCCTTTCACTACTTATATTTTGTGCAATTGCAATGGCTGTTTTATAATAAATAAAAAGTACCATTTTGTCATAAATAGTCCTCTCATTTCATATTATTAAATATTGAAAATGGGAGGATTTTTTTATTATGACATTAATTAAAAAAACAGCTGTACTTACTAATAAAGGGGCTGAAGGCTACATAACTGTAGTTCGTATAGGTGATGAAGTAGGTGCTAAAATAGTCGGAGAAAATTTTGATTCCGATATGCTTTTAGGGTTAAAAATTGGGAGTAGTCCAATTTATTTTTATAGAGTAAATAACAAAAAAACTGAGCTAAATCTAAATTGTACTTTTCACCATAACGATTCTATAAATTGCACTATCATAAAAGGTGACAATTTAGTAGCAAAAGCTGGTAACAAAATAAATATTAACAGTATTAAAGAATATTTTTGTATCCCACCAAAATCGCAAAAAAAAACTACATTTACAGAGATATTGGACAGCGAGCAATCTCTAGATACTCAAAACAATTTTACACCCAAGACAGAAATAGAATCCTTCACAAAATCCAATTCCAAAAAAGACTTGAAGACCTCGAATATGGGAAAACCAACTCAGGATATTCCATTAAAAGATACAAATAAATCTGATTCCGACAATCTAGAAAGTGACTTTTTATCAAGATTAACTTCTCAAAATTCAGAGAATTTTTATTCTGGTATTAAGGAAAAATTGGATGAATTATTTGTTATACACCCTGCTGATGAGCAACTTAAAGAAGCTATTCCCGATAGCGAATGGATAAAAATTTATTATGATAATGATGATTATTATGTGGTAGGCAAATTATATGACAATGCAAAAATTGCTTACCTTAGTTATGGTGTACCGGGAGTTAAAAACATTGCTCCGCCTAAATTAACTAAGGATATTTGCCAATGGTTTCAAATACCCAACCTTCCATCTCCGTATGAAGGGTATTATCTCATTTTTCAAAATGCAAAAAACGGCGAAGTAGAAAAAGAATAATTTTTTATGATAGTTACTTAATAATAGTAAAGTGAAGTTTTTATAAATAACTTCACTTTTTTTATTGCCAAAACAATGTGTCTTTAATAATTGTATTACTTTTTCCTAAACTATTATAGGGTTACAATTGATATCGGACAAAAGTTAATAAAAAATATAGTAGGATAATCTCAAATGTGATATAGTTAATTTACAACAAAAAACTACACAGGAGAAGACCCTACTATGCCTAATA
>JBAXZI010000109.1:0-4389 GCA_041670385.1 Clostridia bacterium
ATAATAACAAGTTTATCTTTAGCTACTTCTTTTAAAAGCTCCAATACTTGCAAACCAGTATCCTTGTCTAATGCACCAGTAGGTTCATCAGCCAAAATTATATCTGGATTATTTACAAGAGCTCTTGCTATAGAAACCCTTTGCATTTGTCCACCAGAAAGTTGATTAGGTCTTTTCTTTATTTCTTTAACCAATCCAACTTTTGCTAAAGCCTCTTTTGCCATTTTATCACGGTCTTTTTTGTTTATTCCTGATATAGTAAGTGACATTGCCACATTATCAAGGACATTTAGATGTGGTATCAAATTATAACTTTGGAATACAAAACCTATAGAAAAGTTACGATAGCTATCCCAATCACTATCTTTATAATTTTTTGTTGACACACCGTTAATCGATAAATCACCCGATGTATATCTATCTAAACCACCTATTAAATTAAGTAAAGTAGTTTTACCGCAACCGGATTGTCCCAATATTGCGACAAATTCGCTTTTACGGAAATCCAACGAAACACCATTTAGTGCTTTTACACAACCATCTCCTGTTCCATAAATTTTTGTTATATTTTTTAGTTGTAACATTTTTTACTCCTTCAATTTCTCTTTATTCCTTGTTTAGCATATATATAATTACAGAATATATTTGTTTTATTGTCATACTATTAATTTATAAACATATTTTTTAAATATTTATATTATGTAGCATGATACATATATTTTAGCAAATATAAATTATAATGTCAAATATATTTAATTATAGTAATTAATATTTATAATAAAAAAGCACTTCAAGTTTTTTGAAGTGCTTTTTTTAATTTTATAAAATTATTATTTTTTACGTTTTGACTTAGCTGATTTATCTACTTTTCTTTGTACAAAAATCGGTTTTTCATCGGAATATTCATCATCTGCCTTAAAGGTATCAAAATTTTTGTTTGTAGGTATTACTTTTATTTCTTCTACTTTCAACTTACTTTCTCCGATAACTTCTTTAGGATGTTTCTTTTTCCATCTTCTAAATAGTAATATTACTATTACAAATATTATTACTACTCCAATAACAATACTAGATATAAGCAACCAAGCATCACCTCTATCCCAAATTGAAGTTTTTGGTTCTTTTGGCTCTTCCGTATCTGTATCATCATCAGTTTTTTCTACTTCTTCATCTTCAGAATATTCATAGAACTTACTTACTGCAGCCATTTTTTGTTCATCAGTTAGGTTATCATAACCAGTACTTGATTTAGCAGCTAAATACGCTTCCTCATCTATCTTGACTAAACTTACTTGATCTACTACCATCGCACCGATAACCATTTGATGAACACCTGTAGCATCTTCATCAACTACATTGTCGCCTAATGCAAAACTCCAATTAGCGGTAGAAGCAGATTTACTTGGATTATAAATATACATTGTATATTCTACTGCATCATAAATACTATCTACTTTACCTTTGCTATTAATTAATAAACTTTGATATTCTGTTGTATCAATTTGTTGCATAAATCTAAATTCGGCATTAACTTTTTCCATAGTATAGGTTATTTCATTGTCTCCATTAGTAATAGCATTTCCATCTACATCAAAAGCTTGTTTTGCTATTAAAGTTTTTGCTTTAAATGTAACTTTATAATAGCTTCCAGCCTCAATTGATGATGTACTACTAACCTTATAACTTTGACCAAATAAAGTCTTATTACTCATAACTAATGAATTACTACCGTCTATTTTAATGAATTTTTGTATATCAAAATCATCAGGCAAATCTGTTATTGAACTAAATGTATTTTTACCTTCATCATTTTTATATATCTTATTTAGTTTTTCTAAATCATCAGTTTGTGAATAAACACCATACATTCTATTGTCTTCTACTGTACCAGTTGAATCACTTGCTTTTGTCCAACTATAATTCTTAGGTGAAGCACCTAGATTTTCGCCGTCACCAGTTAGAGTATTTTCTGTAAAGCTATCAAAGCTATCTATTGTACATTCCAATATTCTAAGTGCATATTTGTTTGTATAAAGTGTATAATCATTTTTTGAATAATTTGGATTGATATCGCTCAATTTGTAATCATAGAATAAATCTTCATTACTAGCATTTACTTGCTCTTTACTATTTGCAATGTTAAATTCTTCTTCTTCAATTTTTAATAATTGTACATTATCAAATAAAACAGTACCATAACTAAGCATTGATGACTCATATACAGTAACATCACTAGTTACTTTTACTGCATTTTTCTTACTTACTTTAGTCAAATAAGGATTACCTAAACTTAACTCCAATGATAAACTACCAGAATTGTTGCCTACTTGAATGTAGAATACATACTCAACCCAACTACCGTTTGTATTTATTCCGGTAAATCCAATATATTTATCACTTACTGTGCTTCTTAATACATTGTTTACATTTTTCATTGTAACACTTGCCTTAGCATCATCAACTGTTTTCACCCAAACACCTACACGATAATAAGAATTACTGTCTAAGCTAGATGAAGATGATGTCATTGTCTTAACAACACTATAGTTACTTGATATTTTTAATCCAGTATCATAAGGACTTACATAACTACCTGCTGGTACCACGACTGTTTTATCAAAAGCAAATGTTCCTGCTTTACATTCTTTTTCTACATAACCAATAGGTTCATTAACATTTACATAGTTTTCAAAAGCTACTGCTTCTGCTGTAGTATCTTTTTGAACTTCACCAGAGTAATTACTAAAATTACTTACTACATCTATATATGTTAGTGCTGCATTACTTTTACCTATTGCTCTTACCCTATAATTTGCTACTAAATCGCTCAATTTTGGTAAAGCAAAAGTTACTTCATCAGTTGCTGGAGCGGCTATAGCTGTAAGATATTTTTCTTGATATTTATCATCAGAATCTTTATATCTTATCCAAATTTCATAATACGAAGGCTCTAAATCAGCTTCATTTTCAGATATTCCCCAAACTTTATCCCAAGAAATATTACCACTTGTTTTTTCTATTTTTGGAGCTGTATAAATATTATTTTTTACAGTAGCTTCAGTCCAACTTTTTGTAGTTGCTGTGCTATCTGTTGTCAACAAACCATCATTGTCAAATTCTTCTTTTTCTGTATCTGTCAAATCTATATTTGCGAAGTTACCATTAGTAACTATATTAGATGGTGTTGTTGCATTACTAAATGAATAGCTATTTGTAATATCTCCACTTTTATCGCTTGCTGTATATTCAGAATATTTAATTTCCAAAACATTAATTAGTGCAATAGAAATTTTACCTTTTACATAAGATGCAGTGTCAAAACGAGTACCTGTACCCATAATTACTTCAAGACTTACATAGTTCTTTTTTAGTGTATCACCAAGCACATAGAATACTATTTCTTGCCATTCTTCACTATTTATTGAAGTAGCTTGTGTAATACTAGCCGTTAAATCATCACTATCATCTCCACCAAGAAGTTTTATTTCTGCGCCCAAACCATCTTTAATACCGTCTGTCTTAACTAACATTGCTATACGATAAGCTGTATTTGGTTTGATAGAAATATATTCTTTACTTGTTAGCATAGATGCTGTTGCAATTTGGTTTTCTAATACCAATTCGTATAAATCAGCAATTCCTGTATCTATTTTTAATTGAGCAAGGTCAAAATTATCATCTTCTAAATTATTTCTTGTAAGAGTGATAGAATTTTCATCGTTTGATGCTACTTCATCACTAGCAAGCGCTAATTCCCAATTTGCATCAAATTCAGCTTTGCTTGCATCAGCTAAAGAACCTAATTCATTAAGTTGGCTAGCTGCATCCATTTTATTAAGAACTGTGAAATTCTCACCTGTTGCTTGAGCATCAGCTTTAGAATATTCAGTAATTTCAATATTATCGAAAATTGCACCACCCATCATTAATGATGTATATTCTGTAGAAGTACCTTCACCAAACCACATTTCTAATGTTAGATTACGATCAGAAAGTTGGTTACCCAAAACATAAAATTCGATTTGGTTCCATTTATCAAGTTCAGTACCTTGAGTTGTCTTTTCGATATCATCACCAGCTCCAGTTAATTTAACTGTTGCAAATGGTTTTTGGTCATCTCTTGTTGCACTAGTAGCGTCCAACCAAGAATTATATTTTGATAACCAAACATCGGTATCATTATTATAATCATCCCATGTTTTTTCAAGAGCAATTAATTTTTTATAATCTTCGCCTGCTAAAAGAGCTTTTCTTTCATTTAGTCTTTTATTTTCAAGATAATCATTAAGTGCTTCTGAAACAGAAGCACCAAGTACTGTTTCGTATTTGTCAATATCTAATTCTAAATAAAATTTTTCAAGTTCGGTTGCTACTTCTTTTTCTTTATCA
>JBAXZI010000110.1:0-4245 GCA_041670385.1 Clostridia bacterium
AGGATACGGATTAAAAAACGGTGCAATAGCACTTACTGTATCGCATGATAGCCATAATATCATAGTTCTTGGTGATGATAACAAAGCAATGGCAAATGCCGTTTTAGAAATTAAAAGAATAGGCGGCGGAATGGTAATTGCAGATAATAATAGTATTATTAGCAGTATGCCACTAGAAATTGCAGGACTTATAACAAAATTAGATATTACAACTTTTGAAAGAGAATTATCAAAAATGATAGAAATTGCATTTTCGATGGGTGTAACTAGAGAAGTTCAACCATTTATGAGCCTTTCTTTTTTAGCATTAGTAGTTATCCCTGAATTAAAAATAACCGACAGAGGTCTGTTTGATGTATCAACATTTAGTTTTACTGGTATTGATGAGTAATAAATAGGATGGTTAATAATTTGAATAATAGATTAAAGAGCGGAAGAGTAATAGCGACATTATCATTATCAACAGCATTAATTGCAGTTGGTGCATTTATTAAAATACCACTTCCAATGGATATGTATATTACAATGCAAGTATTTTTTGTAATATTATCAGGATTTTTAGTAGGTCGGTTAAGTTCAGTTGCGGCATTGGCTTATATGTGTATAGGGCTTATTGGTTTACCTGTATTTGCGGCTGGCGGTGGATTTTCTTATATTTTTAAACCATCTTTTGGATATATATTAGCATTTATACCTGCGGGCTATTTAACAGGATTATTAACAAAAAAGCAAAACTGTTCATTTTTAAGATATTTCTTATCAGGTATTGCAGGTGTTATAGTAATTTATATTATTGGAATTATTTATTTGATATTAATTGTAACTTTATATTCAGGAAATACTGTTACATCAAAATATATTTTTATAACTTTGTTTTTATCTACAATATGGAAAGATATATTAGTTACCTTACTTGCAGCATATGTTGCCAAAAAAATTCGACGGCTGGTGAGACCATAAAAGAGGAATTCCAACGCATAAACATTAAAATTAGATAAATATTAACGGCGATTAACACTGGCATAAAAACCATTAAGAACATACTTTTTAAACGGTATTTCATTATAAACATAGAAACATAAATACCAAGTGCACCGCCAAGCAGTCCAGTAAAAAATATTTTGCCATCGTTTATTTTTTCGCTATGTTCTAAGCAGTCATCAATTGTTTTTTTCTGCTCTTTAAGTAGAAGTACAGCATATAGATTAATAGCTAAAAGATATACAAGTAATATTATATATAAAAGAATCATATTTCACCTTAAAGTTATTTTGCCTATAAATTTTAAAATTATTCTCGAGGAGTGTATTATATGTTAAAAATAGCAATCATTATGGGTAGTAAGTCCGATTTTGAAGTTGTAAAACCAGCTTTAAAAGTTTTAAAAAGTTTTGAAATTGAAACTGATGTTCATATCATATCAGCACACCGAACTCCCGATATCGCACACGAATTTGCACTAAATGCAATTAAAAATAATTATGGTGTAATAATTGCAGCAGCAGGAAAGTCAGCACACTTAGCAGGAGTACTTGCAGCAAGTACAATAATACCTGTTATTGGACTTCCTATTCAAACTTCATTTATGGGCGGACTTGATAGTTTGCTTTCAATAGTACAAATGCCTTCAGGAATACCAGTAGCTACAGTCGGAGTAAATGCGGCGGAAAATGCAGGAATACTTGCAGCACAGATATTAGCATTAACAAGTGGAGAGCTTGCTAAAAAAATAAAAGATTTCAAAAAACAAATGGCTGAAAAAATTGCAAATGATGATAAAACTTTGCAGTCAGAAATAAATTTATAAAATGGAGTATATTATGGAAAAGAGAGAACAACTATATGAAGGAAAAGCAAAAAAGGTATTTGCAACAGATGATGCAAATGTAGTTTTGGTTGATTACAAAGATGATGCAACAGCTTTTAATGGTCTTAAAAAGGGTACAATTGTAGGAAAAGGCGTTGTTAACAATAAAGTATCAAACTTTATGTTTAAAATGCTTGAAAGTAAAGGCATTCCTACTCATTTTATTGAGCAGATATCTGATAGACAAACTTATGTTAAAAAAGTAAAGATAGTTCCTATTGAAGTAATAGTAAGAAATATTGCAGCAGGAAGTTTAGCTAAAAGGCTTGGATTAGAAGAGGGTACAAAATTAAAAAGTACTGTTTTAGAATATTGCTATAAAGATGATTCTTTAGGTGACCCTATGATTAATGAGTATCATGCTTATGCATTAGGACTTGCAACAAAAGAAGAATTAGAAATAATAGCTGCTTATTCATTTAAAATTAATGATATAATGACAGAATTTTTTAAAGATTTAGGTATTGAACTTATAGATTTTAAATTAGAATTTGGAAGATATATGGGTAAAATAATACTAGCTGACGAAATTTCGCCTGATACATGTAGATTTTGGGATAGTAAGACTGGACAAAAACTTGATAAAGATAGATTTAGAAGAGATTTAGGAAATGTAGAAGAGGCTTATCAGGAAATATTAAAAAGACTTATGGGTAATTAATTCCTTGGAGGAAATAAATGTTTTGTAGAAGCCAAAAACCACACTTTGATAGCTTAAATGAAGAATGCGGAGTGTTTGGAGTATATTCACCAGAAACTAGAGATGTAGCACATACTGTTTATTATGGATTATATGCACTTCAACACAGAGGACAAGAAAGCGGTGGAATTGCAGTAGCCTATGCTAATAAAATTGAATGCTATAAAGATATGGGATTAATTCCTGAAATTTTTGCAGGAGAAAATATTAATAAATTGCCAGAAGGTGATATTGCAATAGGCCATGTAAGATATTCAACAACAGGTGCAAGTTTGCTTATTAATGCACAGCCAATAGTATTTACTGGTAAATGCGGTAAAATGGCTGTAGCTCATAATGGTAATTTAATTAATTCGAAAGAATTAAGAGACGGTCTTATACAAGAAAATGCAGTATTTCAAACAACAATAGATACAGAAGTTATAGCTTCACTAATTAATAAATTTAGCGATGGCGATATTGTTAAAGGTGTTTTAAAAGCTTGTGAACTATTTAAAGGTTCATTTTCGTTAGTTATTATGACTTGCGATAAACTAATAGCTGTAAGAGACCAATACGCAATAAGACCATTAGTTGTAGGTAAATTATTAGATGAATATATGGTTGCAAGTGAAACTTGTGCATTAGACGCAGTTGGTGCTGATTATGTACGTGATTTACAAGCTGGTGAAGTTTTAGTTATAGATAGCACTGGCGAAAAATCGTATTTTATAGCAAATAAAAGTGAAAAGACCGCAACTTGTATTTTTGAATATGTTTATTTTGCAAGACCTGATAGTATTATTGATAATTGCAGTGTTTATGAGGCAAGGAAAGAATCAGGTAAATTACTTGCTAAATATTATCCGGTAGAAGCTGATATGGTAAGTGGTGTACCAGATTCTGCAGTAGTTGCCGCAAGAGGATATTCTGAAGTTACAGGTATTCCTTATATTGAAGCACTTGCAAAAAACAGATATGTTGGCAGATCTTTTATTCAGCCTGACCAAGTAATGCGTGAATCAAGTGTAAGAGTAAAAATGAACGCTTTAAGGGCTAATATTTGCGGTAAAAGATTGATATTAATTGATGATTCTATAGTTCGTGGAACAACGAGCCGTAAAATAGTAAAGATGTTAAAAGAAGCAGGGGCTAAGGAAGTGCATTTAAGAATAAGTTCACCTATAATAAAACACCCTTGTCATTTAGGTATCGATTTTCAAAGTTATTCTCAACTTATTGGAGCATATAGGACAGAACAAGAAATTTGCGATTATATAGGTGCTGATAGTCTTAAGTATCTTACAATTGATCAATTATGTAGTACAATTATAAGTGGCAAAAACAAACAATGTGATTGTTCACAATTAAAAGACAAATTTTGTTTAGGTTGTTTTAATGGTGAATATCCTTATAGTATAGATAAAAATGATGATATAAAATTAAAGTTTGAATAATAAATTTTAGGAGAAAAATTATGGCGATTTCATATAAAGATTCAGGTGTAGATGTTGAAAAAGGTTATAAAGCAGTAGAGCTTATGAAAAAGCATGTAAAAGCTACATATGACAGCAATGTATTAGGCGACTTAGGTAGCTTTGGTGGTTTTTATTCTATTGCAAATGAAAAATTAAACGAACCTGTTTTAGTAGCTGGTACTGATGGTGTAGGAACAAAATTAAAATATGCGTTTGTTGCA
>JBAXZI010000111.1:0-4238 GCA_041670385.1 Clostridia bacterium
AATAAGTAGTTATGCATTTGGTAATTGTAATATAAATAAATTTTATTTAAGTGTGTCAGTACCGCCAGAAATTGCTTTGAATTCTTTTTATAATATGACAGAGTATGTAATATATGTAGATGCAGATAATGTAGATACTTATAAAAATGATAGTTGTTGGAGTGTATATTCAACTAATATTACTGCAAAGTTATTAGTAGGGAATGGATTTATTCCTTATATTTCTGAATTTACATCAAATGATATTATTATAGATAGTTATGAAGAATTACAGGCATATATAGAATTTATATCTTTTAATTATATTACCGCAGAAACTCGTACAACAGGTCAACAATCGATAGAAATAACATATATTGCAAATAGTCAAATTTCTGGTGAGATAGATAATGCTATAAAATTATCAACTTTTGCAAACAATTCGGGGATTGGGTACAGTACATATTCTACAACTTACAGTTTTTATATATCACATGATAATCGAAGCAGTGAGGCATCACTTACGGCGGCAACAACTGATGCAAATAAACAAATTGGTAATATGATTTATGAAGAAATTGAATCAACTAGAGCAAGCGATTTTGACGATTTTAAAGTAAATAATAAAGTTTTAACAGTTGATGTTGCTACCTCTAATCAATTATTGTATGTGCTAGAACATGGATATGTACCACTTGCAGAGGTAGGGTCTAATGCTGAATTAATGTATAATAAGGCAAAAGATGTTTTAAAAGATATAATTACTGATGATATGTCAGATTATGAAAAAGTTAAGGCAATATATATGTGGCTTGTAATGGATGTAGCTTACGATTATGATGTTTTAGATTTAAATACTATTGAATGGTGGAATTATGACGCATATTATCTTGAAGGTGTATTTAATAATGAACGCGCAGTTTGTGACGGAATATCAAAAGCATTTAGTGTTTTGGCAAATATTGAAGGAATTTCGGCTGTACGTGTTGCAGGAACTTCTCTTCAAGGAGGACACGCTTGGAATAAAGTATTGATTGATGAATTATGGTATGTTATAGATGCAACTTGGGGCGGTGGAAAATTAACACTTAATGATGTTGGCTATGAAGCCCTCGATTTTAACGATTTTATGATAACTGAGTTAGAAAAGCAAAATACTTTTGGGTGTCAAGGCGATACATATAATGAACTTTTGTCAAATAGTGAATTCGATTTTTATGACAATACTTCTTATACAGTTAGTGATTATAACTTTGATTTACTAATAGATAATGAAGAGGAATTAAGTTATCTTTTAGAATATTATAATAATTATTATATTGCAAATAGTATGAATTATGATTATATAAGTTTAGAATTTAAAATCAATTTTGAAATTGGTAGTTCAATTGGTGATGAAATTAATAATGCAAAATATTTGTTGGGTGGTAGAGGCATTCATTTAACAAATAGTTCTTATTTTATCAGTGGAACTGCAACATTAGGTGGAATAATGAGTATAATTTTTTATTGATAGTTAATTAAAATAATAAAAATTTATATTTAGTATATAATGGCTCTCTTAATATTTAAGAGAGCTGTTATTATATAAAGAATAAAAAATTATTGTTTACAAGAGTTAATTTAATTATAAAAATTATATTGTAGCTATATTTACAGGGCAAATTAACCTTAATTTATTGCAAAAAAAGGTCAAATGTGATAACATATATTTTAATACGAAATTAATAATTAACAAATAGGTGGTAGATAAATGTTTTCAAAAGATATTGAAACTATGCCTCGTGCAAAAATGCGGGAAATGCAACTTGAAAGATTAAAATTTATAGTAAATTATGCTTACGATAATGTTAAGATGTATAAGGATAAATTCGATAAAATAGGGCTTAAACCTAAACATATTGAATCGCTTAAAGATATTGAAAAAATTCCTTTTACTTCAAAAGATGATTTAAGGGATAACTATCCGTTTAATTTATTTGCAAGACCATTAAAAGATATAGTAAGATTGCATGCTTCAAGTGGAACTACTGGAAAACCTATTGTTGTAGGCTATACAAGAAATGACCTAGAAAATTGGTCAACGGCGGTAGCAAGGGTTATAACAATGGCAGGGGCTACTGAAGATGATATAGTACAAATTTCTTTTGGCTATGGTTTATTTACTGGTGGCTTTGGTTTGCATCAAGGTTTTGAAAAAATAGGTGCAACAGTAATACCTATTTCTTCAGGTAATACTGAAAGACAGTTAATGCTTATGGAAGATTTTGGCGTAACAGCACTAGTTGCAACACCTTCGTATGCAATGTATCTTGCAGAAACGGCAAAAAAGAAAGGCATTTTAAATAATTTAAAACTAAAATTAGGGCTTTTTGGTGCTGAAGCATCAACAGCAGAAATGCATAAGTCCTTACAAGATATTTTAGGAGTTTTTCCTACTGAAAATTATGGTTTAACAGAAATATCAGGCCCTGGTGTAGCAGGCGAATGTAGAGAAAAAGCAGGAATGCATATAAATGAAGATATGTTTTATCCTGAAGTAGCTAATATTGCTGAAAATAAGGTATTAGATGATGGCGAATACGGAGAACTTTTATTGACCACACTATTAAAAGAGGGTATGCCAATACTTAGATATAGAACAAAAGATATAACTTCTTTAAACTATGAGCCTTGCGAATGTGGTAGAACTTTAGTCAGAATGAACAGAATTAAGGGCAGAACTGACGATATGCTTATAATAAAAGGCGTAAATGTTTTTCCATCGCAGATAGAAAGTGTTCTTATGGGTATAGATGCTTTAGGTAAAAATTATGAAATATTAGTAAAGCGTGAAAACTTTATGGATAATTTAGAAGTTTTAGTAGAAGTTACTGATGTAAAATTATTGTCTGATTATTCTAAACTAGAAAATTTGCGTAATTTTATTAGAACTGAATTAAAGGCAGTAGTACAATTAGATGTAAAAGTAAAGCTTGTTGAACCTTTCTCTATAAAAAGAAGTGAAGGCAAGGTAAAAAGAGTAACAGATTTAAGAAATTTATAATTTTAAATGAGATAAACTAAAAACAGAGAGGAAAGGCTAAAAAATGAAAAAATTATTACTAGGAGATTTAGCGGTAGCGAGAGGGGCATATGAAGCAGGCGTAAAAGTAGCAACTGCTTACCCAGGAACACCATCAACCGAAATAACAGAAGAGCTTTCTAAATTTGATGAGGTTTATTCTGAATGGTCACCTAATGAAAAAGTTGCTTTAGAAGTAGGAATTGGTTCAAGTATAAGAGGTGCAAGAACTATAGTTTCAATGAAGCATGTTGGATTAAATGTTGCGGCTGACCCTTTATTTACAGTTGCATATACTGGAGTAAATGGCGGACTTGTAATTGCGGTTGCAGATGACCCTGGAATGCATAGTTCTCAGAATGAGCAAGATACAAGGCTTATAGCAAAAGCGGCAAATGTGCCTGTAATTGAACCATCAGATAGTAGCGAGGCAAAAGAATTTACAAAGCTTGCTTTTGAAATTTCTGAAAAATATGATACACCTGTAATTCTTAGACTTACTATGAGAGTTGCTCACAGTCAGTCGTTAGTTGAGTTAGAAAACAGAAAAGAATTAGTAATTAATGAATATAAAAAAGATATAGCAAAATATGTTATGATGCCATCAAATGCTAAAAAAAGGCATATAATTGTTGAAGAAAGGCTTAAAACACTTCAAAAAGACAGCGAAACATTTGATATTAATAGAATTGAATATAATGATAAAAAGCTAGGAATAATCTGTTCGGGCGGAGTTTATCAATATGTAAAAGAAGCTTTACCAAATGCAAGTGTTTTAAAATTGGGTATGGTTTTTCCATTACCTTTTGAAATGATTAAAATATTTAAACAAAATGTAAATAGATGTATTGTAATAGAAGAATTAGAACCACATATAGAAGGACTTTGTAAACTTAATGGTATTGATGTTGAAGGTAAAAATTTATTTTCGATACAGGGCGAATTAAATTCTGCTATAATAAAAGAAAAAATCTTAGGTATTAAAATTGAAAAGAAAGTTTTAGATATTCCTATGCGTCCACCTGTATTATGTGCAGGTTGTCCTCATAGAGGAGTTTATTATATATTATCTAAATTAAAATTAAATGTTTTAGGAGATATAGGCTGTTATACTTTAGGTGCTGTTGCTCCTTTAAATGCTATTGATGCTGTAATTTGTATGGGTGCTAGTATTGGTATGGCGACAGGTTTTGAA
>JBAXZI010000112.1:0-3924 GCA_041670385.1 Clostridia bacterium
AAATGGAATCAACCGGCAAGTATAATTTCTAAATTAGATGATTGGTTTAGTAAAATTAGTATTGCTAATCCAGACCAATATTTATCAAAAGTTAAGTGGAAAGTTGGTGGAGTACCATATAATGCCCCAACATTACTTCAAACATTTGTTAATTTACAAGGTATTGACAGTACAAATCTTGGTGGCAATTTTAGTGGCTTGACTAATTATACAAGTGAAGTGGGAACAATTAATACAGTTGATTTTATATATACTAGTGATAATAAAACTTGTAATTCTAGTTATTTAGAAACGGGTAGTAATAATGAGTGTGCTTATAACCCATCAACAGGAGAAATAAACAATTTTCTTCAAAAATCAAAATATTTATATTGGACACTAAATGCACGTAGTGATGTAAATAATATGGCTTGGAATATTACAAATTCAGGACTTGTAGGTAGTACTATTGTTAATTTAACTGCTTCTTCTGTAAGACCTGTATTGAACTTAAAATTAGATACAAAATTTCTTATTGGAGTAGGTACTATAGAAGATCCATATAGATTAGAAGATTATATGGTTAATATTGATGAAGCACCTCAAGTAACATTAATAGGTGATAATCCAATATATTTACATGTAGGGGATACATATAATGATCCAGGTGTTAAAGTTATAGATGACGTTGATGGCGATATTAGTAATTCAGTAACGATTATATCTAATGTTGATACATCAAAAGCAGGAAATTATCAAGTTGTTTATAATGCAAAAGATTCTAATGGAAATACAGCAATTGAACAAACTAGAAATGTTATAGTTTTGGATAAAGACACACCAACAATTATATTAAATGGAACAAATCCTCTTTATGTTATTGTGACTAGTAGTTATATAGAACCTGGTGCAAAAGCAATAGATCCAAACTATGGAGATATTAGTGGTAACATAATTACTACAGGTTCAGTAGATACTAGCACAATAGGTAATTATTATATAGATTATAATGTAACAAATGCAGATGGATTGTCTGCTCCAACAGTTACAAGAAAAGTAATAGTTAAAGCTTCAACACCTACAATAACTTTAAATGGTAGTTCTTTAAAATTAGTTGATGTAGGAACAACTTATACTGAAGAAGGAGCAACGGCAAATGATAGTGTCTTTGGAGACCTGACTTCATCTATTGTCAGAACTATAGAAAAATATGATGCAACAAATAATAAATGGGTAATTTCATCAAGTGTTGAAACGGATGATTTTAATACTTATAGGATAAAATATTCAGTTACTAATGGCTTTGGTGCAAATGCATTTATTTATCGAAATGTCTCAGTAGTAAATGTTAATGGGCCTGAAATCACCTATAATCCAAATGGAATAACTACTTCAAACAAAAAAATGCAAACAGTTATTAATGTCACAAAAACTAATTACGATATTGATATAGCAAGTTTGAAATATTTTATATATCCGCCAAATACAAGATTAAGTTATCGAACAACACAAGAATTTGAAAGATATTTTAAATCAGCTTACAAAGATGGTAGCATATTAAAAATAGATGGTGGAACTGGTTATTATACTTTTTATGCAATGGCAAAAGACATATATAAAGATACGACATATAAAATGTCTAATACTTTTAAAATGGATAACTCTGCTCCTATAATTTATTTAAATAGTGGATTAGGTAGAGTTTTATTAGGTAAAACTTATATAGATCCAGGAGCAACCGCTTATGATCGTTATTATGATGGTAATATAACTAATAAAATAGAAGTTCAAAATAATGTTGATACTTCAAAATTAGGTGTTTATTCTATCAAGTATAGTGTTGAGGATAGTGCAGGAAACTCTACTTCTGTAACAAGAAGAGTTGAAGTTTATCATTCAATTCCTAAAATTGCTTTAATTGGCGGTTCAAGTATAAAAATTAAATATGGTACAACTTTTGTTGAACCAGGATATACTGCTACTGATGAAGTTGATGGTGATTTAACAAGCACTGTAATAGTTTCAGGAACTGTTGATTCAAACAAAGAAGGTAATTATACTTTAACATATAAAGTTAAAAATTCTTCTGGTTTTGAAGGAACTAATACCCGCAATGTAGAAGTATATATTCCATCACCAGTAATTAATATAAATGGTAATAAGCAAATAAGAATTTTGATTGGAAATACTTATACTGATTTAGGTGCTACAGCCATTGATGAATTAGATGGAGATTTAACAAGCAGGATTATAACAACAAGTAATGTCGATACAAGCACGGCAGGCACATATAAAATGACATATACTGTTACTAATAATTTAGGTAAAACGACAACAGCAGAAAGAACAGTTCAAGTTTATATACCAAATCCTGTAATACAAATAAAAGGTAACAATCCAGTTTTAATATATAAAAATCAAGCATATATTGAATCTGGAGCAACCGCAACCGATGAATTAGATGGCGATTTAACGAGCAATATAATTATTGATACAACGTCTCTTAGAAATACTATTGCCGGGACATATAAAATTAAATATAGTGTTACAAATAGTCAAGGTGGAGTAGGCACGGCTGAAAGAAATGTAATTGTTAAGAAATCGTTAACTGAAATACTATTAAAAGGTGAAGACATTGTTACTTTAATCAAAGGTGCAAATTATACTGAACCGGGTTATACAGCAAGAGATGAAGTTGATGGTGATGTAACTTCAAAAGTAACAGTAAGCTTTGACGGATTAAATTTAAATAAGGTTGGAAGTTATACAATTAAGTATTCGTATACTAACAGTGGCGGAGATTATTATGAAGCAAAAAGGACAATAATAGTCAGAAATCCAAAAGTTGAAATTGCAATAAAGGGTGCTAGAAATATAAATCTTCCTATTGGCTCTCCTTATATTGATGAGGGAGCAACCGCAACCGATGAACTTTTAGGCGATATTTCTTCTAAAATAGTAGTTACAACTGATTTGAATACAAATGTTTTAGGAACTTATACTGTTACTTATAAAGTTAGTAGTAGTGAAGTAGATAATCAGGCTGTAAGAACAATAAATATTGTTCCTATGGCAGGACCAACAATAACTTATGAACCTAATGGAAATATTGACTATGCTAAAAGTCATTCAGTTAAGGTTACTATAACAAAGAATAAATATGATGTTGATAATGATAGTTTTTATTATCAATGGACTACATCTACAAATAAACCTTTAGAGGAATCATTTACAGATACAATTAATAGTGGTGATGAAATAACAACACCTAGTTTACAATCTGGTAAATATTATCTATGGGTAATTGCAAAAGATGTATATGGAAACGTTACAGAATTATGTAGTAATAGTTTTAACATTGATAACATAGCCCCAGTATTAAGCTTAAATGGAAGTAAAGTAGTTGAAATGCCAATTGATAGCACATATAAAGATTTAGGTGTTAGTGTTGTAGAAAACGATAGTGGTTTAAATGCCAGTGGCGTTGTTATAACAACCAACATTATTTCTAGTATAATAGGAAAATACACTGTAACATATAACGCTACAGATAAAGCTGGAAATGTGGCCGTCTCAATTACCCGTACTGTTTCTGTTATTGAAGCAAGTTTAAAAGATGCACCTGGAGATAACTATATTAAAAAATATGACTCTACTTATTTCGTTGGAGCAAATCCAAATAACTGGGTTTTATTTGGAAATGCTGCTGAAAGTCAATATGATTATATACCAGTGTACTGGCGTATGATAAAAGCTGATAGTAATGGAATTAAAATAGCTTATGAAGGCACACTAAATGATGCTAAAGATAATACAAATGAAAATGGTACAATTGGACTAGGTTCATGGGATTCTATAAACAATACTTGGAATCGTCCAGCCGATATAAAAAATATGCTTAATAATTTTTATAATAACTTAAAAGATGATAATAAGACAACTTTA
>JBAXZI010000113.1:0-3731 GCA_041670385.1 Clostridia bacterium
TAAACATAATTTATTTTAGATGCATCGGTTGTTATATCGCTATTCATTCTTGCTAAAATATTTCTTATATAATTATAAATATATTCTGCATTACTACCACTAACACAAATAGGGCGATAACCTTTTTTTAGTGCATAATATAATTGGTCACTACTCTCTACGGTAACAGTTTTTTCTACTTCATCAATAGGAAAATTACGAACTCTAGGTTTTTCAGATAAGACATAACGAGGTTTATCTACACCACTTTCAGCTGTTTCTCTTGCATAATACTTGTTAGTACTTGTCTGCAAATTAGGCGTAGTGTCATAATCAAAACGCAAGTACATTGTTAATGTCTTATTGTCTTCATCTATATCATAACTATAGCTATAACCTGCACTATCTTCAAAAGCGGCTATTGCTGATTCTATTTCTATTTTATAAGCATCTTCATAACTAGTTCCTTCAGGGTAAATACTTAAATAATCATAACCAAAATACATACTTAATTCGCTAGAATAGTAGTATTTTCCGTCTTTTCTT
This sequence comes from Clostridia bacterium, assembly GCA_041670385.1. Taxonomy (GTDB): domain Bacteria; phylum Bacillota; class Clostridia; order Christensenellales; family DTU072; genus CAG-1782. The sequence continues at coordinate 526 of JBAXZI010000113.1, forward strand.
TCCTTTTCAGAATTTGGACGGAAAAGAACCATATAATTATATAATTCAAAAAATTCGTATCTTGTAGCTAAATAGGTATCAAGGTCATCCCATCCGCCACTCATATTGGTAGAATATTTATCAAATTGATTCTCATCAATTCCCTTATACAAATAGTTATTCAAAAGTTCTATAGGGTGATTTTCACTAACCTTATATAAAAATAATTGTAAATTATCAGTATATTTATAGCCATATTGTTCCAAATCTAAATAATTAGCTGATATATTTTCACATTGTACACCGGTATCATCGTTTGCAACAACCTTAAGGTTGTACACATAACCATCACCATAAGAATCCCAAAAAGCATATAAATGCCCGTCATCAAAGCCCACTGCCAAACCATTATCAGAACCAAAAACAGCATTATCTGGCTGATTAAGTTCAAAATTATTAGTTAACAAATCATAAAGGGATGTGCTTGTATTGTTGAGCACTATTCCTGCTATTCCTGCAAATAGGGTACAAGCGGACATACTAACAACTAGTACTACTGCCATTATCAGTAGTACTAGTCGAGTTATTATTTTGTTTTTGTTTTGTTTTTTTATCATCTATTTTACTTCGATTTTAATTTTTTATATATATCTATTATATGTTATTAACATCATTATAGTTTGCAAACATTAAATTTTACTTAAATTTTTTTAGAAACAAGAATTTTCCAATAATCTTGCAAAAAATTGAGTTGCTTTTAGTAAAGAATTAATATTACATCTTTCATTTAATGCGTGAATTCTATGTTGGTCTTCCACTGTAACTTCAAATGGAGTAAAACGGAATACATTATCACATACTTTATAATAATACTTTGAGTCAGTAGCTGCAATAAAAGGATATGGTGCAGGTACAAAATCTGGGAATACTTCTAAAATACTTCTTGTAATTACTTCATAAGGGGCAGAAGTTATATCACTAACTGGTGATGGATCAAATCCAGCGTGTAATTTACTGATTTTAATATTTTTACCTACTACTTTTTGCATATATTTTTCTACTTGTTCTTGATTTTCACCAATATTTATACGACAGTTTATTACTGCCTCTGCTTTTGGTGGAATAACATTTGGAGAATCAGCACCCTTAAATTGCGTAAATGCAAATGTAGTACGCATTATACTTGAGCCGATTGATACCTTCAATAATCCAAATTTCAATAATGGAGATAGAATATCTCTATTAACAAGTACAAACTTAATTAATGGATGAGTATAAGGTGCTACAGTCTTAAATAATTCCTTAACTGGTTTTGACCAATATGCTTTCATTGGATTTTTGCTAAGCATATATATAGCTTCGCTTAATGTATCTACAGCACTTTTGCTTTCTGGTGCTGAAGCGTGTCCTCCTGGAATTTCAGAAGTAAGTACATAATCCACATAACCTTTTTCGGTAGTACCGATAAGTGCCAATTTGCCATCAACTAATTTCATATCTTTCTTAGAGCCTAAATTATTAACATCTAGAACAGTACCGCCTTCATCAAACACAAATTCCAAACGGATATTTTTTTCATAAAGCCACTGTACAATATATTTAGCGCCATTTTTGCCTGTGTATTCTTCATCGTGTCCAAAACAAAAATAAATGGTTCTTTTTGGTTTTCTATCTTGTTTTAATAAAGCTTCACAGCCTTCCAAATTAGCAATCATTTGACTTTTCATATCTTGGCTTCCTCTACCGTGAACAAATCCACCTTCGATATCGCCACTAAATGGGTCGTGTTCCCAACCCTCTTTAGGTGCTGGAACTACATCTTGATGTGCCAAAAATGCTGCTGGCAACAAATTTTCATCACTACCTTGTATTTTTATAACCAAACTGTGGTCGTGTATCACATTAACTTCAGCTATTTTGAAAATTTCTGGATAAGTTTTTTCCAAAAACTTATGATAATCATCAAATGGTTGATAACTATCCCCTTCTTTTACAACGGTAACTGTAGGTATTTTGATTGCTTTACTTAAATGATCAGCAAGAACATCTTTGTCAAATTCGATTGGTTCAAATTTTTGAGGTTCTAAATCTTTTCTTTTGGTAAATACAGTACGCAATATCATAAACAATAAAAGCGTACCTAGTGGAACAAACACACATAATAATACTATCCCTGTAGTGCTCATTTAAATTACCTCCAATAAATTTATTTATATACATATCCACTATTATATAATTATATACTGCCTATTGTCAATACTCACTTTGGCAAAAAACTATTTACTTTAAATTACATTTACTATATAATGTAGCTATGAAAAAACATAATATTTTCCTTATATTAATAATAGTATTGATTATTTCTACATTTTTTGTCAGTTGCACTTCAATAAAATTCAGTGATTTGAAAATTGAAGCTAATAATGTAGACAATGTTGCTGTGGGCGAATATACCTTAGAATATTCCATAGATAATATAGAAAAGTTAAGTGAGAAGTATGACCTTAATTTATATGTTTCTATAGTTGACTACGATAATAATGATATTGTTGTTAATAACAATCGTACTTTTGAAGTCGTAGCTAACAACATTTATTATGTACAAATTACTGTAAGTGGTATTATTGATGGCACTTATCAATCCGTAAAAAAAGATATGATAATTACCGCTATAAAAACTGATCCACAATTAATAATGAAAATGTATGCTTTAGATACACCGTATTCGTGGACAACAATGGATTTGAAATCTGGTCAATCTGTATCAATCGATGCACTTCCCGAAATCCCTGATTTTATTCCAAATACTCCCGGTCAAATATATACAATCACTAAAAAAGAGTGGATTTATCTCGATAAATTAAATAAAGAAATTCCACTTACTGCAAATTATTTATCTAATATTGAAATCACAAAAACTATTTATGCAAAATTTACATATTCTTCGACTCCAAAGATATATACAATAACCTTTGATACGCAAGGCGGTACTGATATAAGCGCAATAACCCAAGCTTATAATGCTAGTATCAATAGCTCTGCGCCTATCCCGACTAAGTCGAATAATTTTTTCCTTGGTTGGTATTTAGATGAAGAATATCAAGAAATTTTTGTTTGGGAAAACTTAATGCAAACAACAAGAACGCTTTTTGCAAAATGGGAAGAATATAATACAAATAATACCGATTCTAATCTTTTTGATTTTACATTGAAAAATACAAATAATA
>JBAXZI010000114.1:0-3615 GCA_041670385.1 Clostridia bacterium
CATTTTGCATTTTTTCATAATTTAGCATATCTTCAGAGTAAGGAATTTGTCCGTAAGTATCTTCTCTAATTGGACTTAAAATCCTTGAAACATAAAATTTATAAATGTAAGTTTTTTTCTTAGCACTATACTGTGCGTGAAAATCTTCTGCAACTTCGTATGCATCTACCACCCTTATATCAGTAGGCAAAACCGTATTAACGGCTAGTGCTATTTTCATAGGTGGAATAGTACCATTATATGTAAAATGTGCTACTTGTCCATAAGAATGAACACCTTTATCCGTTCTTCCACTAGCATAAATTTTCATTTTCTGTTGCAAAATTAGGGATAATTTCTCTTCTAAAACTCCTTGCACACTAACGGCATTGTTTTGACATTGCCACCCCGCATAGTTTTTCCCAAAGAACTCCACAACAATAACATATTTTGCCATAATATTATAATATTACTCCTAATTTAAGTAAAACAACAACTGCTAACATTCCTAATGTGAACAAACTAGCTACAAAATCCCGCCAGCTTAATTTTAATTCTTTCATTTTGGTACGGGCATCAGTTGCATTATAACACCTAGCATCAAGTGCTAAGGCCAATTCATCAGCTATTCTAAAAGTAGATACGAAGAGTGGTACCAATATTGGAATAAGTGCCTTTATTTTTTTCAATAAATTGCCCTCATCAAACGCTGCACCTCTTGCCTTTTGTGCCATAATTATTTTATCTATTTCTTCCATTAATGTGGGTATAAATCTAAGTGCTATACTCATAATAATAGCTACATCGTGCACTGGGAATTTTATTAATTTTAACGGCGATATTAAGCTTTCCAAACCATCTGTAAGTGTCATAGGTGTTGTCGTAAGTGTAACTAATGAAGTAGCTAACACTAAAAATATCAAACGCATAGCCATAAAAAATGCAAATTGTATTCCATCCCAGCTTATACTAACAAATCCCCATTTGAAAAAGGGATTTTCTCTTCCTGAAAATAATACATTAATTATTACGGTCACTAGCAAAATAATTATAATTGCCTTAATTGACTTAAAAATATTCCTTACTGGAATTTTAGATACAATTACTGCTATTGTTAAAAACAAAAAACATACTAAAAATGCCCAATAATATTCACATAAAAAAATTGCCACAATAAAAACAATACTTATAAGTAATTTTATACGAGGGTCTAATTTATGAATAAAAGAATCCGCAGGATAATATTGACCAAAGGTAATATCTCTATTCATTACTACCTGCCTTTGTTTTCTTAAGTTCATTTACTAATTGCTGTTCAGTTAATATGTTTCTGCTTAAGTTAAACCCTTTTTGGTTGAGTTGTTTTACTATCCTTACTATATGAGGAGTAAGCAAATCTATTTCTTCTAACTCATTATTATAAAATAAATCCGCTGGAGTTGTGTCAAATATTAATTTTGAATTATTAAGTACAATAACCCGACTTGTATATTTGGAAATCTCGTCCATATTATGGCTTACCATAATAATTGTTTTTACCATATTACCCTTTAAAGAAGTAATTAGGTCAAGCATTTCCTTTTTGCCTTTTGGGTCAAGCCCCGCAGTTGGTTCATCAAGCACCAAAATTTGTGGTTTATATGCCAATACACCCGCCATCGCAACTCGGCGTTTTTGCCCACCGCTTAGCTCTAATGGCGACCTTTCTTTAATCGCTTCATAATCTAATCCAACCATTTTTATAGCATTTATTGCACTTTCTTTTGCTTCTTCTTTGTCCATATCAAAATTTGTAGGTCCAAACATAACATCTTGCAATACGGTATCTGCAAAAAGCTGATATTCGGGATATTGAAAAAGCATTCCGACACCTTGTCTTAATAATTTCAAATTAGGTTTTTTATCACTAAGGTTTATATCAAGTACTTCTATATTCCCACTTTGTAATTTAATAAGTCCGTTTATATGTTGTACTAAGGTCGATTTACCACTACCTGTAGAACCGACAATTCCGACAAATTCACCTTCATTTATTGAAAAATTAATATCGTCTAGTGCCTTTTTTTCATAGGGCGTATTCTTGCCATATACAAATTCTAAATTCTTAACTTCAATTATTGACATAACGCCTCCACAAGTTCTTCATCAGTCAGAACCAATGGAATATCAAATCCCGCTAATCTTAAATCATAACTAGTTTTTGTAGCAACAGGCAATTCTAGTTGGGTGCTAAATATCGTTTCTACATCACTAAATATTTCTTTTGGCGTACCGCAAGTAAGTATCTTACCTTTGTCTAGAACAACTACCTTGTCTGCATCTATTGCTTCGTCCATATAATGAGTTATTAAAATAACAGTAACTCCCTTTTCTTTATTAAGTTTTTTGATTGTATCAAGTACTTCGCCTCTGCCCTTAGGGTCAAGCATAGCTGTACTTTCATCTAAAACCAAAACTTCAGGCAACATAGCTAAGATACCAGCAATTGCTATCCTTTGCTTTTGTCCGCCACTTAATTTGAATGGTGTGTGTTTGCGATAACTTGACATATTCACTACATCAAGCGCCCAAGCAACTCTTCTAATTATTTCTTCTCTAGGAACACCCAAATTTTCGGGTCCGAAAGCTATATCATCTTCAATTATTGATGCTACAAGCTGATTATCTGGATTTTGAAAAACCAGACCTACTTTACTTCTTATGTCATAAATATGCGATTCATCTGTTGTATCCATTCCCAAAACTGTAATTTTGCCACTATCTGGGGTCAAAAATCCATTGAGTAATTTTGCCAATGTCGATTTCCCACTTCCATTATGTCCGAGTAAAACTACAAATTCGCCTTTCTTAATATCTAATGATACATCACAAAGTGCATCTGTTTTGCCTTCATTCGTCCGATAGGCAAAATCTACATTCTCTACCTTAATTATTATTTCTTTTTCCAACTTTTTTCCTTTATACCTTAACTCTATTATTATATTTTTACCTAAAAAGACAATTTATATAATTCTTTAATTTTTCAAACTGTGGTTATGCCCATCTACTATGCCTTTTTCTACTTCTTGCCTCTTGATGTTTTATTTTCTTTAAACCACTGAAAAATATTATAAACATTAAAATTAATAAAATTGTTCCAATTACTATTGCAAAAACTAAATTACCGGTATCCCTTATCATTTTTGTTGTAGTGTTAACTATTGCTATTTGACTAAAATTATTCACACCTATTGTGAAATATCCTTCACTAAAGGCATATATTAATTCAACAGGCATTCCATTTTCATCAAGTGCAAATATCTTAATACCATCAATACTATTTATTCCATCAATTTTGAAACGCAAATAGTATATGTCTGATGGAATTCCAACAACACTATCATCACAAAAAGCATAAAAATCATATATGCCCCAAATTAATTCTTGTTCTGTGTCGGTATTCTCTAATATTGAATTATAATGCGTTTCTACTTCAGTGTTTATGTTACGTTCTATTCTAAGAACAGTATTTGGGTCAAAACCGACCGTAACATCACTTGGTAATATTAACTGTCCATCATTAACTCTATTGGTTGTGTTTATTTGTTTTGCCTTTATAGTTAGCATAGCAGTTAAGTTGAGTGGCATATAATTCTC
>JBAXZI010000115.1:0-3488 GCA_041670385.1 Clostridia bacterium
ACCTTAAATAATGAATTTTTATCACTAAAAGTTAATGATGGCAAAAAGTATATACTATAAAAAAAGAAGCTTTCAAGCTTCTTTTTATTAATTAATTTTTTATAAATCTAAATCATGATTTTTTATATCAATTACTAAAAAATCTACTTTTTTATAATCTTAAGTCTTCACCTTTAATATCAATTACTAAAGAATTTCTTTTATCCATAAGTCGGCTTATTATTCTTTGGTCATATTTATTTTCCAAATTACGGGTAGATAAATTGGAAGTAATTATTGTTTTTTTATCTAGTCTATCTATTAAAATTTGGTACAAATATGGAATAGTTACATTATTCAAATTTTGTTCGACCCCAAGGTCATCAATAATCAGTAAATCACAATTTGTTACGCTAGATAACACACTTTGTTTTTCTTCTATCGGTGCTAAATGGTATTCTAAAAACATTTTATTAAGCTTTATTGCATTAATAATAACAACAATTTTATTATTTTCTATTGCTTTTTTTGCTATAAAATTTGCTATATAGCTTTTCCCTACGCCCGGTTCGCCTTGCAAAGTAAATATAGCTAAATTACCCTCGTTGTCAATTATTCTTTCTTTTAGCCCTCTATAAATTTTTGTAAAATAATCACTTTTTTTGCCATAAATTTTATAATTTATATCACTACTTTTTAATGGAAAACTAACCAAATATGGATATTTTTTATATTGCAAACGCTTTACTTCATCAATCACGCATTCACACATTTTCCCGTTTACATAGCCCGAATCCTTACATTTTTTACATATATATTTAGGCTCTAAATCGCTTAATTTTACACCTTTTATTTCAAGATAAGCATTATATTTTTTACTAAGTTCTACTAATTTTTTGTCTATATCACTATAATCCAAACTGTAAACTTCTCTTCTAGCTTTTTCCCATTCTAAACCGGAAATTTCTCCTTCTAAAATGGTGAATTCCTTATCTTTTCGTAAATTATTTATGCGGATATTGACTTCATTTTGTGCATTTATTGCTCTATCCTTAATATTTTGTAATGCTTTCGAATAAATATCCATTATTGCCAATCCTCCACATTAACTAGCACACTTTTAAGTTGCTCATCGGTGTACTCGTGACGCATAAAGTCATCATTTTTGCTATCCTTTTTGCCTTTACTCGGTGTTGCATTTTCAACATTTTTAGTAACTTGCTCATAATCGTGGATATCCCTTGCGTGCAAACTGCTAAGTACTCGCCCTGTAGCTTGCATTGGGAACGATTTGTCTTTATTCCCGCTAGCAACATATATTATTGTTTCTTCCGAAAATCCCCATTCTATCCAAGTTTGATAATTACTTCTATCTTTACCATTTATTGTGCCATAATAATCACTAGCATCAAATACCGCTCTTATTTTGCTATCTAACAATATTTGTCTAGCAATATAATTCTCAATACTTTGTTCTGATAATAAACCTTTTTTGTAAAATGCTTCTACCATTTGATTTAGTCCATCATAACTTTTTATATTGCGTATAAAGCAAAATTTTGCCAATCGAAGTAATGCATTTTCTTCAAAACCTCTATTTAACCAATTGATAATATAAGTATCTATTACTACTTCCAAATTGCCATAATAAGTACCCAGATTTTTGGTAATACCCACTGCTAAAGCAAACAATTCATCTTTTTTATTTGAATATTCCTTGATTTCATTTGCGGTAAATGCCTGTGCATTTTGCAATTCGCCAAGGTATTTATCCAATTTTTCCATACCACCTTTTCTTTTTAATGCCTTACAAGCGACCAATATTGCATCAAGCTCATAAATTTTTTGCCATTTTAGATATATTTGTCTATCCTCTAATTCTGCAATTCGTTTTATACCTAAGGCTTTGAAAATTGTCTTTATTGCTTCCGAATTATTTTCTAATTTTTGAATATGTTCATCTACTTGATTCATAGTAAGTAGCCCTTGTTTTATCCAATCATTAGCCACTGCTAAAATATAAGGAGTAGACGCATTACTATGCTTTAAGTCACAACAATATTGCATAATAAGTAGCATTGCATCAGGCTCTAAATGACTTAATTCTATAGTTTCCATAATAGAATTATACTCGTTTTGATTTAATATTTTATCTGGGAATAACCGTTCTACTTCTTCCACAAATTGCGAATACTTTTGTGTATTTAATTTAATGGTTTTTGTAAGCGGATATTTTACTGATAAATATTTTATATTAGGCGGATTCGTTTTGGAAATAGCAATAATGCCTTTATCTTCCCAATACTGATATCCTGTCATAATGCGTTGCTCGCTTATATGCAAACTTAACGCCATTTTTTCAATTTGATTGTCATTTTCTTCGCCAATATTCGCTAAACTTAGTCCAAATAAATAAATTTTAGCATCAAGTGCATCACAATTAGGCAAATATTGCAACATAAATATATTGTCAACTTGCGTATAACCATTTTTTATATATTCATTACCTAATCTTACAAATGACATAAATTTCTCCTATTTTTTCAAAAAATAACTTCTATAGTATTGCAAATATGCGTGTTACATTGTATAATAAAATAAATATGTACTATAGAACCAAACTAATGATATGCTATTTTTAGTAGTTTGATTATTATAGCACACAAACGCAACTATGAAAAGTATTTTATTATTAATAAAAGTACAAAAAAAGCAAAATATATAAATACAAATTGTTTTAAATATTGGAGGAATTAATGAAAGCATTAGCATTATCTATGTCAGATTTTACTGAGGAAAACCTTAGTTTTGACTTCACTAATGAATTAAAAGAACTAAATTTAAGTGATATCAAAACCATAAAAGCAGGTATAATATATGCTTTATTTGGTAGTGAAGAACCTCAAAAAGGAAATGTTGAATTTAGCTTTACAAATAATAAAGAAATTTATAAAATTGATAGGAATTTGTTAGATAGCACCATTAGTTTGACCAAACCAAATAATGAAGTGGTTACCAGTAAAGAACAAATAACCAAAATGCTAAACGATATTATATCATTAGGCCGCAAACAATTTGAAGAATTATTGAATTGCGATATAGAATTTGCCGACTTTTTATCAAATCCAAATACCCTTTTAGACAATTTGCAAAAAAGCACAGGAATAAGCAACGAACTAATACAAAATAAAATATTAGAACTCAATGCTACAAAAACTTCTATAAGTAATCGTATAGCTTATCTAAATGAAATTAGAAATGAAGTTCCTACAACAGAACAAATAGAAAAAATAGAATTAGAAATTGAGAAATTGCGTAATGATTTGCAATTAAACACAATAGAATTGTCAAAAACAAATGAGGGCAAAGAAACATTAAAATTGCTAGAAAACTTGAAAAATGAATATGAACTAGCATTAGACGAAAATAAAAAAGTGGATTTTTGCAATGAGAAAATAATTAATTCCAACAAAGCTAAAGAAATAATTTCTTTTATTGATGTTTACAAA
>JBAXZI010000116.1:0-3475 GCA_041670385.1 Clostridia bacterium
CAATAAAATCAGGAAGTTGCTCTTTTTCACAACTGGCTGTAAGTATAACTGTCAAATTATTATCGCTAGCTAATTTATCTAATAAATAGAAAAATGTTGCCATGTCATTTAGCGGCTTACCTGCAATTCTTGCCGCTCCATCTAAAAATATATATTGTGTATCACTATTACAAGCAATTATACCTTTAATAAAACCTATTAAAGTATCATCTCCTGCAATTTGGAAATCTTTTGTATCTATAACTCTAATTTCTCTTACTAAATCGTACATATAACGTTTGGTATCATTAACAAAAACTACATGACCCTTAGCATTGTTCACGGCACTGTTAGCCTCGTCTATAATTATCTTTGTTTTACCAAATCCCTTAGGTCCACATATAATTTTAATCATTAATAAAACCTCCTTAAAAGTATCTTTATTATATTGTATCTAATTATTAAGTTATTTTCAAGGGCTTTTTGAAAAAATATTGTTAAAATTAATCTTTTAAGCCATTTATTATCAAAAAACTACTTTTTTAAACCTAATAATTAAAAATAAAACAAATTCTGCAATTTATTGACCGAATAATAAAAATTCTTTATGCAATTTTTTATCGGCAATTCTTACCATATTATCAAGTTCATCATCACCCATAATACTATTTCTTCCATTTGTATATTCTTCATCTATCATTTTTTTAATACTTTCAACAATAGCATCTTTCTTATCAATTTTATGGTCTCCAGGTAATTCATAAAAATCATTAATCCAAAAAGCTATTCCTGCAAGTCCGCTTGTATTATTAATAGATACATGTGCTGGTCTATTTAATATTTTTGTTGTATTAAATATATTATATATTTCTTCATCTTTAAGTAATCCATCTGCATGTATTCCTGCCCTTGTTGCATTAAAACTTCTGCCAACAAACGGAGTCCTTGGTGGAATAATATATGATAATTCATCTTCAAAATATTCTGCCATATCAGTAATAGCAGTAAAATCCATTCCGTCACTTGTTCCTTTAATAGACGCATATTCAATAGCCATAGCTTCAAGCGGGCAATTACCTGTCCTTTCGCCTATACCTAAAAGCGAACAGTTTACCGAGCTACAACCGTATAACCACGCTGTTGTAGCATTTGATACAACTTTATAAAAATCGTTGTGACCATGCCATTCAAGTAATTCTGAAGGCACTCCACCATGATGATTTAAACCATAAATAATTCCTTGAACACTTCTAGGAAGTGCACTACCTGGATAAGTTACACCAAAGCCCATTGTGTCACAAGCTCTAATTTTAATAGGTATTCCACTTTCTTTTGATAAATCCATTAATTTATTTGCTAATGGTACTACAAAACCATAAAAATCGGCTCTTGTTATATCTTCAAAATGACATCTAGGTCTAATTCCATGTGATAAAGAACTTTTAACAATTCCTAAATACTTATCCATTGCCTGAGCTCTTGTCATACCCATTTTTTTAAATATATGGTAATCGGAACAACTTACAAGTATTCCTGTTTCTTTAACACCTATTTCTTTAACAAGTTCAAAATCTTTTTCATTAGCTCTTATCCAACTAGTAATTTCAGGAAAAGGCAAACCTAAATCCATACAACTTCTAACTGCTTCTTTGTCTTTTTCGCTATATAAGAAAAATTCTGACTGTCTTATAATTCCTTTTTCACCACCAAGCCTTGCCATAAGTTTGTATAATTCTACAATTTGTTTAGGTGAATAAGGAGAAGTTGATTGTTGTCCATCACGAAAAGTAGTATCCGTAATCCAAATTTCAGAAGGAGTATTCATAGGAACATGACGATTATTAAAAACAACCTTAGGAATAGAATTATAATCATATATATCTCTGTATAACTCAGGTTCTTTTACATCATGTAAATCATATTTATAAGTTTCTTCTTCTAATAAGTTTGTTTTGTTATTTATAGAAATCATACAACCTCCATAGTAAATGCTTTAATTCTTTTTAATCCTTCTTTAATATCTTCAATTGAAATAGCATATGAAAGCCTTACGCAGTTATCAGCAGCAAATGCTTCTCCAGGTACAACCGCTACACCACAAGTAAGTAACTTTTCTGCAAAATCTATAGAATTTTTTATTTCAACGCCTTTATATTTTTTGCCAATAAGTTTCGAAAAATCTACCATTATGTAGAATGCTCCCTTAGGATTGCTACAAGATAAGCCATCAATACCTTTAATAATTTTCATCATACACTTTCTTCTTTCATCAAAAGTATTATGCATTTCAGAAATAAAATCTTCACCGCCAGACAATGCAACAACAGTTGCATATTGTGAAATTGAACAAGCATTTGATGTTGCATGGCTTTGCATACTATCAATTGCTTTTGCTATTTCTAATGGAGCAGCAAGGTAACCTACTCGCCAGCCTGTCATTGCATAGGTTTTTGAAACACCGTTAATTACTATAGTTCTTGCTTTTATATCTTCGCCTAATGATGCTATCGAATAATGTACTGCACCATCATAAACAAGCTTTTCATAAATTTCATCAGATAAAACATAAATTCCGCTTTCTACAACAACCTTAGCTATTGCTTCAAGCTCTTCTTTATTATAAACTGCACCAGTTGGATTTGATGGAGAATTTAAAATTAATAATTTAGTTTTAGGAGTAATTGCAGCCTTAATCTGCTCTGCGGTAGCTTTATAATCGTTGCTTATATCTGCATGAACAAATACACAAGTTCCATCGCACATTTTTACAACTTCTGGATATGTTAACCAATAAGGTGCAGGAATTATTACCTCATCGCCCTCTTCAATTAAAGCCTGCATAACATTAAAAATTGAATGTTTTGCACCTGAAGAAACTATAATTTGTGAAGGACTATAAATAAGTCCGTTATCTTTTTTAAATTTTTCACAAATAACTTCTTTTAATTTAGGCATTCCTGATGATGGAGTGTATTTTGTAAATCCAACATCTAATGCTTTTTTAGCCGCATCAATTATATATGCCGGTGTGTTAAAATCTGGTTCGCCTGCGCCGAAACCGATAATTGATATTCCTTCAGATTTCATTTTTTTTGCCTTTGCTGTAATAGCAAGGGTAAGAGAAGGGGTAATGCATGCCGCTTTTTGAGAAAGTAGGGCTTTTGTATTGTTTAACATAATTGGTCCTCCGAACAGATTATAGACAGTTTGCTTGTTAGCATGCTACTATTTAGCAATATTATAATATGTTATTTATACCATTTTCGCAAGTATTAGTATATACGTTTTTCTTATAGCCTTATATATTAGACTTATATCCAAGGTTATATTTTAAAGGGATAAATATTGTTTAGAAAATCTACACAAAATTTAATATCTTCAAATTTGTTATAACAGTCTGCGTATAATTCTATGGTAACAGGACCGCTATATCCTTGGTCGTTAAGCCTTGAAAAAAGCTTTTAAAAATCAAAAATACCCTTGCCTGGCATGCATA
>JBAXZI010000117.1:0-3428 GCA_041670385.1 Clostridia bacterium
ATTGATATTTTTGAATATTCATTTGGAAGAGGTGTTACTTTAGGCGAAAAAGGTGCTAAAGAAATAGGCGAAGAATTTGCAAAAAATGGTGTGGAAATTTCTGTACACGCACCGTATTATATAAATTTTGCCAATCCTGATTCGGATATGATAAAAAAAAGTATAGGGTATGTTGTTAGTTCTATTACAAGATTGAAGCAATTAGGTTGTGGCGAAAGAGTTGTTGTTCATCCCGCTACACAAGGCAAAGCATTACGAGAAAGAGCGGTAAAGGTAGCAAAGGAAAATTTGTTATTGCTTATTGATACGATAGAATATAATAAATTAAACGATGTAAAAATTTGTATAGAGACAATGGGCAAATTAGGTCAAATCGGTACTTTAGAAGAAGTAGTAGATTTCGTTAATATGGCACCATTTTTTTATCCTTGTATTGATTTTGGTCATTTGAATGCACGAACATTAGGCGGAATAAAAACAAAGAACGATTATGTAAAAATAATTGAATATATGGAAGATAATTTACCTAAAGAAAAAGTTGTTAATATGCACGTACATTTTAGTAAAATTATGTACGGACAAAAGGGAGAAATCAGGCATCTTACATTTGATGATGGAGCTAATTTTGGTCCTGATTATGAGCCACTTATGGAAGTATTTAACGACAAAAATTTGTTGCCAAGAATAATTTGTGAATCTAGCGGTACACAAGCTGAAGATACACTTACTATGAAAAAATATTATTTATCATTAAAAAAATAACAATTTTGGGCTAGCTAGTGCATATACTTATTTTGTATATGCAAGATAAACGAAAAAAAATTAGAACAATAATCGCAATAATACTTATAGTAACTATTGCTATTATGTTATATACTTCATTTTTTATAATTCCATTACTGTCTACTTTAGCTAGTGAAGAAGTTAAGTCAGAAGCAGTGGATATAATTAATCTTGCCAATGATAATATGATGAAAATGTCACTTTATTATGACGATTATTTTGAAATATTTTTTGATAATAACAATGAAATAACTGGAATACAGGCTAACACTGGACTGATTAATCAAATAAATTCTATTGTTAAAATTCAAGTACAAGATAAATTAGATTTATTAAGAACAAAACAAGTAAATCTACCATTAGGTGCATTTACCGGAAGTAGTATTATTGCACAATTTGGTGGACTTGTACCTGTAAACATAAAGACTATTTGTAATTGTAGTACAAAAATCACTAGCTATTTTGATACGGCAGGATTTAATCAAGTTTGTCATAGATTGGTAATAACAGTATCTGTAGATATAAAAATTTTACTACCTGTAAGGACTGATAGCAAAATAGTAAAGAATGAAATAGTGCTTGCAGAAACCATAATTTCAGGCGAAGTACCAGATACTCTACTTATGGGCAATGAAGTAGCTGATTATTTGGATTTGAACCCATAAAATCTTTTTAAATGTTTGCGAAATACGCATAATAATGTTATAATAAATAATTATAAATTATTATATAATTTAGGAGCGTATAATGAAAGAAAAAATTGATGCAATAGTTGCATCGGCAAAAGAAAAATTGGAATTATTGGACGATTTATCCGAACTTAACGAGATAAGAGTACAATATTTAGGCAAAAAAGGTGAAATTACTTCGCTTTTGAAATCACTTAAAGATTGCACCCCTGAAGAAAGACCATCAATGGGTAAGGTTATTAATGATTTGCGTGAAGAAATAACTGTAATGATTTCTAGTGCAGAAATGTCTTTGAAAGAAAATCAAAAAAAATCTAAATTAAGTAAAGAACAAATTGATATTACTATGTCAAAACCTGCTAATATAGCTGGTGGTTTACACCCAGTTACTCTTGCAAAAAATGAATTAGTTAATGCTTTTATTGGTATGGGTTTTACTATAGCTGAAGGTCCTGAAATAGAGACTGATTATTATAATTTTCAACAATTAAATATTCCTAAAGACCATCCTGCAAGAGATATGCAAGATACTTTTTATATTAATCCTAACATATTGCTACGCACACACACATCTCCTGTTCAAGCAAGGACTATGGAAGTTAACAAACCTCCTATAAGAATTATTTGCCCGGGTAAAGTATATAGAAGTGATGATGATGCAACGCATTCACCAATGTTCCAACAAATTGAAGGTTTGTATGTAGACAAAGGTGTAAATATTTGTGACCTAAACGGTTGTTTAGATGCACTAGCAAAAAGCTTTTTTGGTAGCGAAACAAAAATTAGACTTCGCCCATCATATTTCCCATTTACCGAACCTAGTGTAGAAGTAGATGTTAGTTGTTCTATGTGTAAAGGTAAAGGTTGTCGTTTGTGCAAAGGCACAGGTTGGATAGAAGTTTTGGGAGCAGGTATTGTGAATCCAAAAGTTTTGGAAGATAGCGGTATAGATTCTAGCATTTATTCAGGATTTGCTTTCGGTGTAGGTATCGAAAGATGTGCAATGATAAAATATGGTATCCCTGATATGCGTATTTTATTTGAAAACGATATCCGTTATTTAAGACAATATAAATAGGAGGCGATTTAGAATTATGAAAGTACCTTATAGTTGGTTACAAGAATTTGTAAATATAGATATTAGTATAGAAGAATTATCCGATAAATTAGTAAGCTGTGGCTTTGAGATTGAAGCAACTTATTATATGCGTGATACCATTAAAAATGTTGTTGTAGGCAAAGTAGTAGAACAAACTAAGCATACCAATTCTGATAATTTATTTATTTGTAAAATTGATATAGGCAAAGAAACAGTTCAAATAGTTACTAGTGCACACAATGTAAATGTAGGAGATTTTGTACCGGTTGCTTTAGATGGGGCAGTACTTCCTAGTGGTAAAGTAATAACAACAGGCGAACTTAGAGGCGTAGAAAGTTTTGGAATGATGTGTTCGGGTGGAGAACTTGGACTTATAGAAGAAGATTATAAAAATGCAGGAATAAATGGTATTTGGATAATTAAAGAAAATGTAACAATTGGAATGGACATAAACGATGTTATTAAAAATAATGAAGTAGTACTTGATGTCGCAATAACGGCCAATAGACCTGATTGCAACAGTATACTAGGAGTTGCAAGAGAAGTTGCTGCAGTTTGTAAAAAACCTCTTAAAATGCCTAATTTCAAGTATAAAACAATAGGCAATGATAATGTTAATAATTATGTTAGCATCGTAAATAAAGCACAAGATTTGTGCCCTAGATATTTATCTAGTGCGGTTATTAATGTAAAACAAGGAATTAGCCCAAGAAAAATAAGAGATAGACTTAAAGCTGTAGGAATAAGACCAATTAATAATTTAGTAGATGTTACTAATTATGTTTTAGTAGAAATTGGGCAACCTATGCACGCATTTGACCAAAAATTATTAGATAATAAGCAAATTATTATTCGTA
>JBAXZI010000118.1:0-3336 GCA_041670385.1 Clostridia bacterium
CAATTTATTATAGTTCTTTTTGTTTTAGCTATAATTAACTTTTTTCTTGGTGACAAATTTGGCTCATTTATAATTGTATCAATAGCTTTTTTAAGTGCACTTATACGCTTTTTTCAAGATTATTCAGTCTATAAATTTAATGAAAAATTAAAAGCAGAAATAACTAGTACGACTATATTAATGCGTAATGGTAATGATGAAGAAAAAAAAGTTGAAGATGTTGTAATTGGCGATATAGTCAAACTAAATGCGGGTGCAATTATCCCAGCTGATGTTCATATTATTCAAAGCAAAGATATGTTTTTAAACCAGTCTGTTTTTACAGGTGAGAGTGTTCCAGTTGAAAAAAGTCCCGAATATATTTCAACAGAAGAGGTATTTAGTTTAAATAATATTTGTTTGATGGGTTGTAGTGTGGTAAGTGGTAATGCAACTGCTGTAGTTATTGCTACTGGATTTGATACGTATTTAGGACATGTAGGAGAAGAAATAGATAATAAAAAAGAACTTACAAACTTTGATATAGGTATGAAAAAAATAACCAATTTGTTAATTTCATATATGGTGCTTGTTTGTGTTGTCGTTTTAGTTATTCAAGGTGTAATCAAACACAACTATTTAGATGCCTTTTTATTTGCTTTATCAGCAGCAGTTGGGATAACTCCGACAATGTTACCAATGATTGTAAATGTTAATCTTACTAGAGGTGCTAAAGTTTTAGCAAAGAAAAAGACATTAATAAAGAAGATGGACTCTATACAAAACTTAGGCGCAGTTGATATACTATGCACAGATAAAACAGGTACATTAACAGAAAACAAGATAGTGCTTCAAAAATATATTGATGTTGATGGCGATGAAAATATAGATATTCTTGAGTATGCCTATTTAAATAGTTATTACAGTACAGGAATAAAAAATTTGGTTGATAGAGCTATTATAAGTTATGGTAATGAGCATAAAATCAAAGAGCATATTGAAAATTACGAAAAAATTGATGAAATACCATTTGATTATAATAGAAAAAGAGTTAGTGTTGTTGTTAAAAATGGTCAAAAATATCGTATGCTTACAAAAGGCGCATTAGAAGAGGTTTTGAAAATTTGTACTAAGGTTAAAAATGATGATAAGATTTATGCAATTAATGATGAATTAATTAAAGAAATTAATGAAAGTGCAAAGAAATTAGCTAGTGATGGTATGCAAGTAATTGCTTTAGCAGAAAAGAAAGAATATCCAGGTATTAAAGTATTTGATGCTAAGTATGAAACAAATATGACTTTTGTAGGATTTGTAGCTTTCTTGGATCCTCCTAAAAAGGATGCTAATGTAATTATAAACAGTCTCAGAAAAATAGGCGTAAGTACTAAAATTCTGACGGGTGATAATGCATATGCAACTAAAAATATCTGTGCTTCAGCAGGCCTTAACAGTGAAAATATTTTACTTGGTTCTGATATTGATAAAATGAGTGATGATAAGTTAGCTAATTTTATTGAAAAAGTTGATGTTTTTGCTAGGTTAAATCCGATTCAAAAAGAGCGCGTAGTAAAAGCGTATCGTAAAAATGGTCATGTTGTTGGTTATATGGGTGATGGTGTTAATGATGCCCCACCTCTTCATGCTGCTGATGTAGGAATTTCAGTTAATTCGGCAACAGATATTGCTAAAGAAGCAAGCGATATAATCTTATTAGAGCGTAACTTAAGTGTAATATACGATGGTGTCATTGAAGGAAGAAAAATATACGGAAATGTTATTAAATATATGAAGATGGCACTAAGCGGAGATTTTGGCGATGTATTTAGTATAATGATAGCAAGCATCTTTTTACCTTTTCTTCCATTATTACCAATTCAAATGCTGTTGCAAGACTTTATATATGATTTTTCACAAATTGGTATTCCTTATGATAATGTAGACTCAGAATTTTTAAAAAAGCCTAAGAAATGGGATACTAAAGGTATTAGTCGTTTCATGAATGTCATGGGTATTACCAGTTCAATAGTAGACGTTGTAGCATTCTTAATATTTTGGTATATTTTGGGTTATAATAGTGTAGATAAACAAGCATATTTTCAAACTGCTTGGTTTGTTACGTGCTTAGTTACTGAACTTATTATAATTCATAATGTAAGAACTTCAAAAATTCCATTTGTTGAATCAAGGGCAAGCAAGCCTCTTATGATACTATCATTAATATCTATTGTTTTAACAATTATTGCTCCTCACATTTTATCAAAAATAGGACTTTTTGATTTCATTACATTACCACTACATTTTTATGGATATTTAATATTACTAGTAGCTTTATACATGTTTCTTGTGGCTATTATTAAACATATTTATATTAAAAAATACCATGAGTGGTTATAAGATAGATTTTTCTATCTTTTTTATTGCATACATATACAGACTATGCTATAATGTAAATGCGAGTTTTTTGCATTTAGGAGGAAATATGATAGATATAATAACAGATACATTGATAGATTCATTAAAACTATTACCATTTTTATTTTTAGTCTTCTTACTTATGGAATATATTGAACATAAGCTTAGTGATAAAAGCAAACAAACTATTGAAAAAGCCGGGAAGTTCGGACCATTACTAGGCGGTATTTTTGGGGCGTTTCCACAGTGTGGTTTTTCAGCAGCTGCCACAAATTTATATGTAGCAAGAATTATTACATACGGAACTCTTATTGCTATATACTTATCTACGTCAGATGAGATGCTTCCAATAATGCTATCAGAAGGGGCAGACTTTGCAGTTATTATGAAAATTATTTTATTTAAAATAATTATAGGTATTTTATTTGGTTTTGTAATTGATTTCATATTAAGAAGAAAAAAAAATAAAAAAGATCATCAAATAAAAGATTTTTGTGAAGAAGAACACTGTGATTGTGAACATGGAATTGTAAGATCAAGTATTAGACATACAATAAATATAATATTATTTATAACACTTATATCTTTTATATTGAACTGTATATTATACTATTTTGATGATGATATGATTGCTACTATATTTATGAAAAATAGTATATTTGGACCATTTTTATCTAGTTTAATAGGGTTAATTCCTAACTGTGCTGCTAGTGTTGTAATTACAGAATTATATTTAAACAATGCTATATCATTTGGTATGACAATGGCTGGCTTATTAACTGGCAGTGGTGTCGCTCTAATACTACTTTTTAAAGTAAATAATAACTTTAAAGAAAACATTAGCATAATGCTAACAGTATACTTTATAGGCGCAATTTGTGGCGTCATAATTGATATGCTAGGATTTGCTTTATGATAGAAGAATTATTTAAAAAAAATGAC
>JBAXZI010000119.1:0-3294 GCA_041670385.1 Clostridia bacterium
TAGGACAAAACAGATCTATAGCGCACAGGAGGAATTTTATGATTAACACGATATTAAAAACCAATAAAAAACGGTTAAGCTTTCATATCATGAGAGAATTATTTGAAATTGAAGAACTTGATAGTTCCCTCCCTGGTAATAATGAAGTAAGGAAATATGTGTCTAGTGGCGGCTTTAGTTCTATTGGATTTGTGAAATTTATTGCCGATAGAACTTTTATAAAGGAATTAACAGTATCTACACTAAGAGTTGGCAAAAAACATTTGGCAGTACTTGGTGAGCTTAAAAAACAAGGCAAACTTGATAAGGTTAATTTTATAGTTGGCAGCATAATGCAAGACGGGAGTAAAAAGGATAAAGAATACCATTATTTTGATATACTCCAAGAAACATGTAGCCAAAATAATTGGGTATTAAAAGTTAGAAATAACCATTCTAAAATTTTATTGTTTGATACTGATAAAGGTAAATTTGTTATAGAAACATCAAGCAACCTTAACGAGAATCCAAAAATGGAACAGTTTAGTTTTGAGAAAGATGAAGTGCTATATTTTTTCTACCAAAAAGTATTCGATGAGTTATTTGCAGATGAAAATTAATTTAAATATATTTTAAAACTTCTTTAAATACTATTGACTTTAATACACGTAGATGTTATAATAAGGTATAGAAAAGTTAATAAAGCCACTCACCGTAAGGGAGTTAAGGATTAAAGGAGAAATAAATTATGTTAAACGTTCAACAAACAATTACAAACTTAGTAGGAATAGAAGTTACAGAGGATTTACAAAATGATATAATATGCGCATTCGATACGACGGAAGAAGAAATAATAATAAGTGAATCCAATGTAGGATATCAAGCTTATGAAAACAGACAAGATGCTCCAATAA
Organism: Clostridia bacterium; assembly: GCA_041670385.1. GTDB lineage: Bacteria > Bacillota > Clostridia > Christensenellales > DTU072 > CAG-1782. Next base: position 894 of record JBAXZI010000119.1, read on the forward strand.
TAGTGATTCAAATAGAAAATAATAAAATAGTAGATGCTTGGGAAGATTAAATGGAACTAATAGACATAAAAACACTAACAGAAGTATCGAGCTTATACAAGATACCTCTTAAAACCTTACAAAGTAGATTGTTAAAACTTGAAGAAAATATAGATTATAAAAAATTAGGTGCTAGGCAAGCAACGATATTAAGTCCTAGTGGAATAAGAAAAATAACTCTTACTAAATAGTGAGGGTTATTTTTTATTTAAAGGGGGTGCGACGATGAAACAAGGAGAAGTTAAAAAGGATTTATTGGACCAGTTAGAAAAAAAGAAGGCAAGTTCTAATTATTTTATAGATATGGTCAATGATTATATACAATTTTGGGATATCAAAACGGATTTATATAAAGATATAAAAAAACGTGGGGTAATGTATACGGATGTAAGTAGTGTTGGCATCCCTATGCAAAAGAATAATCCTAGTGTAAAAGAGCTAGTAAACGTAAATAAGCAAATGCTGGTTATATTAGATAAACTAGATCTGAATACGAAAAATGTAATCAGTGGTGAGGATAATGACGAAATGTAAAAAGTTAATCCCTGAAATCCAAGATTACATTGACTTAGTTCGCAGCAAGAAGATAGAAGTGTGCAAAGAACAAATACAGTTAATGGCGTATGTTGAAAAATGTTTTAAAAATGAAAAACTATTTGTTGATGAAACACAACTACATAAATACTTAAGCTTGCAAAAATACTTTCCGTTCAAACTTTATGAATGGGAGGTATTTTGTTTTGTCTTACACAATTGCACATACAGTAAACCTGGAATACTACGGTGGCCTGATCTGTTTGTGCTAGTTGGTCGTGGTGCTGGTAAAAATGGTTATTTGAGCTTTGAAGATTTTTGCCTTATATCTGATTACAACACAGTAAGAAATTATGATATAGATATATGCGCAAATGCAGAGGAACAAGCCAAGACAAGTTTTGATGATGTGTGGAATGTACTTGAGGACAACGAACAAAAGCTAAAGTCTCATTTTAGTTGGACAAAAGAACTAATAACTAATTTAAGAACTGGGTCTAAATTAAGGTTTAGGACCAGTAATGCAAAAACTAAAGATGGTGGTAGACCCGGAAAGGTTGATTTTGACGAGTATCATCAATATGAAACATACAAGACTATACAAGTATTTAAGACCGGCTTAGGCAAGAAAAAGAATCCAAGGACTACTATTACCACGACTAATGGAGACGTCAGAGACGGCCCTTTAGACAGGCTTATTAATAGGTCACAAAACATTCTAAAAGGTGCGGTTGCTGACAATGGTTTATTACCTTTTATCTGCAAGTTGGATAATGAAAAAGAAGTTGATAATAGCAAGATGTGGGATAAAGCAAACCCTTCGCTACATTATTTTCCTGAACTATTTGCGACAATGCAAAGAGAATATGTGGATTATAAAGAGGACCCCGTTAGTAATTCGAGTTTTATTATAAAGAGGATGAATATTCCTAAAGGCAACATAGATGTAGAAGTTACAAGTTGGGAAAATATACTGGCAACTAATCAAGAAATACCGAATCTTGAAGGAATAACGTGTACGGCGGCAATTGACTTCGCCCTAACAACTGATTTCGTATGTGCTGGTTTATTATTTTTATATAAAGGCAAATATTATTGGTTGTCTCATACATGGGTATGTAACAAATGTAAAGACTTAGGAAGGATTAAAGCCCCTTTACATGAATGGGAAGAACTTGGATTGCTTACTTTTGTAGATGATGTAGAAGTGACACCTGACTTACCCGCTGAATGGCTAGCAGAAATGGGGCAGAAATATAATATAACTAGCTTGGGGATGGATCTATATAGATACAGTGTACTTAAAAAAGCATTGAACGAGGTGGGTTTTGATGTTGAAAAGGGCGGAGCTAATAACATTAAGATAATAAGACCTAGGGACCAAATGTTTGTATCACCCACTATTAACTCTTTATTTGTTAATAATAGTATTGTATATGGTGATTCTCCTTTAATGCGATGGTACACGAACAACGTAAGTAAAAAAGCAGAGTTACATGATAATGTAAGCTATAGCAAAATAGAACCCAAGAGCCGTAAAACTGATGGATTTATGGCATTTGTAGGCGCAATGGCTGCAGGTGGTATGGATTTAGAAGATACAGGTGATGTAATAGAACTTAACCTTGAATGTTTTACGTATTAAATTACTAATATATGATATAATATAACTAATAGGAGATGATTTAATATGATTATTTTAGGCTTATTAATAGTATTAACAATTATAGCATTACCACTTGGAATTGCAAAAGGTGTAAATGATGCTAAAATTAAAAAAGAAGAAGCAATGATCAGAAAGGCAACACTAGAAAATATGAAAAAATAA
>JBAXZI010000120.1:0-3289 GCA_041670385.1 Clostridia bacterium
ACTAAATTTCCCTGATCAATCGTTTTTTTGCAAATTTTTTAAACGTCATTCAGGATTGTCTCCCAAACAGTATAGAAATAAATTATACAAATTTGATTATAAAATGAAATGTTAGAATTTTCCAATGAACGCACCGAGTAGCTTACGCTCACTAAGAACTGTACGTGCGAGTTTTCCAGCATACAAATCAGGCACTTTAAAGACCAACACGGTGAGGTGTGGTATTATTAAAGAATTTTGTTTGATTAGTTCTAATCAATAGGAAAGCCAGTAATATCTGGTAAATTTTCTTCTGTTGTTTCATCTTCGGTTATTTCATCTTTATTACAAGAAGAAAAAGATATTAGTGCTATTAGCAACATTATAAAATTTAATCTATTTAGAATATTTTTTTTTAATATTGAAACAAATAAAATACTTATAGCTCTCAAAAAATAATACCACCTAGGTAAATGAGAAAATTTGTACGTCTGTTTTCTTGCCCTTATAGGTAAGGTTTACAAAGATTGATGCGCCACATTTGAAGTTATAATTAGCCCCAAACCAAAGAAGCGCACCAATTCCTGTTTGTGAATCAATTACACTTTCTTTTGATGTATCTATATCCACATGAATTATTTAGTATTGCCTCAGGCCGTGCTGCGTTATGCTACTGAAATGGTATCTTGATAATGTTGCCACGAAGATAGCTAAAGGTAGCTTGATGCAAGTGATAATGGGGAGTACGACGGTATTAAGTCTCCATTTTCAGAAGCACAACGCAGTACGTACCATAAGTAGAATATAAAGATTTCTCCCCTTTTCCACGTTACTTTCACACATTTACACATAATGCGAAGGACGAAAGACAGAAAACCAAACCATTGCCTTATAAAATATTTATCATACTTTATTTCAATTTTGGTGGCAAATGTATGCGGTTGCTCGGATGCTTACGTTTTAGTTATCTCGGAAATACATCTGTCGCTTTTTGGAATAGTTTTGTCTTTTTCTGGCAATAAAACGTGTAGCCATTTTGCTAAAATAGATAAAGTCGTTCCTTGGATTAAAACTGATGTAACAGAAATAAAAAATACTATATTGAAAATCATATCAGCTTTTTCTATACCTGCTAGTAATGGATATGTGGCAAATACAATTGGAACAGCACCACGCAAACCAACCCATGAAATATAAAAACGCCTGCTTAATTTCATCTTAAAAAAAATCAAACTTATAAAAACACTTAACGGGCGAGCTACTAAAATCAAGAATATAGAAATCAGTAGACCAATACCAATAAAGGGTATAACTCGACTTGGAAAAACAAGTAATCCCAATGTTAGGAACAATACTATTTGCATTAGCCAAGCCAAACCATCATACATTCTTAAAATGCTTTTTTTATGACTCAAGGCTTGGTTTCCCAAATAAACTGCACAAATATAAATGGCGAGGAAACCATTACCTCCAACAAGATCAGTTAATGAAAATGTAATAAACATTAAGGCAATTACTAAAATAGGATAGAGACCTTCAAAGCCAAGTTTAATTCTATTAATTATAAATTTACTCAGTAATCCAAATCCAAAACCTGCAACACCACCCAAAATCATTTGTCGAAGGAATAGAGGAATAATAGAACCGATGCTTTGGTCCTGATGAATTACTAAATTCAGAAAAGCAAGCGTAAGGACATAAGCCATTGGATCGTTACTTCCACTTTCTAATTCTAAAGTCGGTCGCAGGTTTGTTTTTAATGTAAGACTTTTGGAACGAAGTATAGAAAATACAGCTGCTGCATCTGTTGATGATACGATTGAGCCCAATAGCATACTTTCATAAATGGTGAAGTCTGTAATAAGCCAAACGAAAGTTCCTAGTGATATTGCTGTAAGGAAAACACCCACTGTGGACAACATCAGCCCCTGCTTAAGTATTGGTTTTACAGTTTTCCAATTTGTGTCAAGGCCTCCTGAGAATAGAATAAAATTAAGAGAAACAATGCCTATAAATTGCGCTATATTAGGATTATCAAAATTAATACCTCCTATTCCTTCCGAGCCTGCTAACATTCCTATTGCTAAAAAAAGTAATAATGTAGGGACGCCAAATCTATAAGATGTCTTGCCTACAATAATGCTTATAAAAAGTAATAACGAGCCTATTAATAGTATATTTTCAATTGTTAAATTCATGTGTATTTTTTATTACATCTCTGTATAAAGATAGGGTTACTTACTTGGAATAATTCAAATTATCTTTCTGATTTAAATGTTTTTTTGGTCTTTTTAGAAGTGGTTATCTGCTTCTCGTATCCAGCGATTTCTTTTAGATCCATAATTCTTATGAAGTAAAATCACTAACTTATTATGTGTGTTTTTCAATTTTGAGGTAGAATATAACAAAACTATCGTAAAAATAATAGAAACAATAATTGATTTAATTAAGCACAACGCAGCACTCCCTAGGCAAACATTAAATAATACATGGGGTATATAAAATAAACAAAAAAATTACAGATAATTCTAATAGAATAAAAAATCTCAAACCTGTTAGTTATCACATAAGAAAAGTAATTAACATTGTGATAAATATAATTGTTAATAATAATTAAAAAATGTATTTTTGCAGTTGTATTATGGATGTAAGACAGAAACATATGACGAATATTCAGCGACGCCTTGCTTATTTAAAAAGTAGGGTTGAAATAGCTGGTTCTCTAAATTTGACTGATGTCCATATTTATGCGGAAGATTTTTATAAAGACTTATTTAACCTCTTAGATCATTCCTATATAAATGGAAATAGTATCACGCAGAATTGTGCATTTATTGATTTAATTGATGTGACTAATAAATCAGCAATGCAGATTACATCCCAAGATGATAATAAGAAAATAACAAAAACAATTATTGGCTTTTTTGGAAATTCTGAACATCCTGAATATAAAAACTATTCTTTAAAAGTTTTACTTATATCTAAGCGAGCAAAAGATTATAATACAGATTTTACTTTTAATGGAAAGTATCATTTTAATCATAAAGAGGATATTATTGATATTGAACGTTTGAGTTCTCTCATAAAAGATAGTGGTTTAGAAAAAATTGTTAAAATAAGTAAGTTCTTAGACAATGAAATTGATTTACCACGCCCAAAAACTGAGTCCAATGAAGTAGAAACAATTATGTCCCTACTTGAATACTTAAGTGATGATAAAAATTATAAAGAGTTTGAAGGAAATTATTTTTGTGATCCTGAACAAAAAGTAAAAAGCAGATTTAAGGATTATGCTGATGATTTTAAGGAA
>JBAXZI010000121.1:0-3204 GCA_041670385.1 Clostridia bacterium
AGAGAATGTCACAATAATTGTATGTTTTGTTTTGTACAACAACTAAAAAAAGGCTTGCGTGATACATTATACATAAGAGATGATGATTATCGTTTGTCATTTATTAGTGGTTCTTACATCACTTGTACGAATTTAAGAGAAATAGATATACAAAGGATAATTGATTACAAATTATCACCGCTTTATATTTCGGTTCACGCAACTGATGTAGAAGTGCAAAATAGATTAATGGGTAGAAAAAAGCCAACGAACCAAATTCCAATAATGCGTAGACTTGTCGATGCGGGAATAATAATCCATACGCAAGTAGTTTTGGTACCTAATATAAATGATGGCAAAGTTTTGCAAAAGACTCTAGAAGATTTAAGCGAAATTGGAGTAAAAACCTTAGCTATAGTACCAGTTGGTATAACCAAATTTAGAGAAAATTTGCCTGAAATAAAACCAGTTACTATTAATCAAGCAAGGGAAGTAATAAAAATTGTTGAAGCATTTTATGAGACGCACCCTTATTTTTGTTATTGTTCGGATGAGTTTTATCAAATTGCAAAATTGCCTTGCAGAGAAGAAGAGTATTATGGTGATTATGAACAAATTGAAAATGGTGTAGGTTTGATTCCTAAATTTATTTCAGAACTTGCATATGCCCTTGAAATATCGAAAAATCATTTATTTTTGCCTAAAAAAATAGGTATCTTTACTGGAATTAGTGGTAAATATACTATGGAACAAGCCAAAAAAATGGTACTAAAAAAATTCCCAAAATTACAAATTAATATTTATCCTGTAGTAAATAATTACTTTGGGGATACAATTACAGTAACAGGCTTAGTTACTGCGACAGATATAATAGCACAATACAGTGGGACTAAATTCGACGAAAAATATTTAATGTTGCCTTCTGTTATGTTAAAAGAATTCCACAATGTATTTTTGGATAATAAGTCCGTGGAAGAATTAAGCAAAGAATTAAATAAAACAATAGTCGTAAGTACGCCGTCGGGCGAAGGCTTTTTAAAAGCCCTTATAAGAGGTAAATTAAAATGATAAAACCATTAGTTGCTATAGTTGGAAGACCCAATGTAGGCAAATCAACTTTTTTTAATAGAATGGCAGGTAGAAGATTAAGTATAGTACATGATGTACCAGGAGTAACTAGAGATAGAATTTACGCTGATACTGATTGGTGTGGGTACAACTTTACTATAGTAGATACAGGTGGTATAGAAATACATTCTGAAGATGTTATGTGGAGGCACATTAGAGAACAAGTAGAACTTGCTGTCGATTTAGCCGATGTAATTCTTTTTTTTGTAGATGGCAAAACCGGAATTATGCCTGATGACTATGATGTAGCAAAATATTTACGTAAAACTAATAAACCTATCATATTAGTCGTAAATAAAGTAGATAATAATGAAGTAGAGAAAGTATTTGATTTTTATGCACTTGGACTTGGCGAGCCAGTTCCAATAAGTTCTGAAAATAGTAAAAATTTAGGCGATTTATTAGATATGGTTGTATTAAAATTGCCGAATAAAGTTGAAGATAATGAAGAACAAGAAGCATTAAAAATTGCTGTTGTTGGTAAGCCAAATGCTGGAAAATCTTCTCTCGTTAATCAAGTTTTAGGTTTTGATAGAGTTATCGTAACAGATATTGCAGGGACGACAAGAGATACTATTGATACCCCTTTTGAAGTTGATGGGAAAAAATTTAGAATAATAGATACTGCAGGAATAAGAAGAAAAAATAAAGTTAGTGAAGATGTAGAATATTATAGTGTAGTAAGAAGTATTGATGCAATTAGGCGTGCTGATGTAGTAGCTGTGGTAATTGATGCAACCGAACCTATTAGCGAACAAGATATTCGTATTTGTGGTATGGTACACGAAAGTTTGAAACCTTCAATAATTATTATAAATAAATGGGATGCTATAGAAAAGGACACTTTTACTATTGATAAGTTCAAAATAAAATTGGATGAAGATTTGAAATTTATGGATTATTATCATCCTTTATATATTAGTGCACTTACAGGGAAAAGAACAAATTTAGTCCTTGGAGCATTAGTTGAAGTATATAATAATGCGGCACAAAGAATTTCAACAGGGATACTAAATGATATTTTACAAGATGCAATGGCTATTAATGAGCCTCCATCACATAACGGTAAGCGTCTTAAAATTTATTATATGACACAAGTAATGAGCAATCCACCTACATTTATAATATTTGTAAATGATGAATTGTTAATGCACTTTTCTTATAAAAGATATTTGGAAAATGCAATAAGAAAAGCATTTAATTTTGATGGTACACCTATAAGAATAAGAGTACGAAATAGGGAAAAAGAAGACTAAAGAGAGGTAATGTATGAAAGAAAATTTACAAAAAGTGTATGAAAATGAGAAAAAAAGATATGACGAATTTGCCAATCTAAACTTAAAACTTGATATGAGTAGAGGCAAACCTAGTAAAGTACAATTGGATTTATCCAATGGAGTTTTGGATATCTTAAATTCAAAGAGTAATACAGTAGGTACTTTAGATTACAGAAATTATGGTATATTAGACGGAATACCAGAAGCGAAAAAATTATTTGCTACTTTATGCGGAGTATCAGAAAAAGAAATTATGGTACTAGGCAATTCTAGTTTGAACATAATGTATGATACTCTTTCGAGAGCAATGCTTTTTGGCGTCCTTGACAACAAACCACTTTGCAAACAAGAAAAGTTGAAATGGTTGTGTCCTGTTCCCGGTTATGATAGACATTTTGGAATTACAGAATTGTTTGGTTTTGAAATGATAAATATTCCTATGAGTCCTACTGGACCTGATATGGATATGATAGAAAATTTAGTTAATAATGATGAAAGTGTTAAGGGAATTTGGTGCGTACCTAAATATAGCAATCCACAAGGCATAGTATATAGTGATGATACAGTAAGACGATTTGCAAAATTATCACCTAAAGCAAAGGATTTCCGTATTTATTGGGATAATGCATATATGATTCATAGTTTTAAGGAAGATTTGCCTATTTTAAATCTTTTAGATGAAGCTAAGAGAAATAATAACGAAGATATCGTATATATGTTTGGTTCTACATCAAAAATTACTTTCCCTGGAGCAGAGATTAGTTATATGATGGCAAGTGAAAATAATATAAATTCACTAAAAAAGATGATGTCTTTGCAA
>JBAXZI010000122.1:0-3180 GCA_041670385.1 Clostridia bacterium
AATCACAGGAGCATCAGATGGAGCAATATATATAGAGGGATTAATTGCATACAATCCTATAGTAACTACACCAAAAGGCTGTTATGTTCATAATGTAGGCACACCAACGAGAAAAGCAAGTGAATATGCGTTACAAGCAAGCAAAACTCCTTCTGTTTTAACTCCTCATTTAACTATAATTGCATTTTCAATTAATGATGCAAAAGCATCTGCAACTGACTATTATGCTTCTATGTCAAGTTTGATTTCAGCAAACCAAAATGCAGGAGCTAGTGTATTATTAGTGGCTTATTACGCAATAAATGATACACCTGCAATAAATGCAAATTATTTAGCAATGAATAGTCAAATGTATCAATTATGCGACCAATTTAATTGTGCAATGGTTGACATTTATTCGAGGTGGGGAAAAGATTTTACGGTGGCACAATTGGCAGGCTTAATGGGTACTTCTGATTGGAGTGGAAATGCAGGGAGTGATGCATGGCATGTAAGCGATAAAGGACATAGAGAAATTGCAAATGCTATTGCTATAAATTTAATAGGTCAAATATAGTTACTGAACAATAGGAATATAGTGCGACATAACTAAGATACTCGAAAGGGTATCTATTTTTATACCTAAAAACGAAAGGAGAGTGATATCATATGCCCTTATTTACGATTTATATAAGTCCGTAATCGAGTTTAAAAGGAGGAACTTATATGTGGTATTGGTGGTTTTGGTAATATAAAAAATAGAAACCCCTAAGGCAACTATTACGGACACCTTAGAGGTTATGCAAAATCTCGAAAGACTTTACAATTTCATTATTAACTATTTACCTCAAAAAGTAAACGTAAAAAATTAGGAGGTATGACAACGTGGGCGAAGAAGGAACGGAATATAGGCTACATCAACTCGAAAAAAACGATGAAGAAAGAAAAATACTTCAAAATGTAATGAATGAAAAAATAATATTAATTGAAAAAATAAGCATTAAACAAGATGTTAAATTAGCAATAATAATGGGAAGTTTAAAGGTAATATCAATGAGTTTTGCAGGATTTGTCATAACTAATTTTTTAATGTATTTAATGAATAAATTTGCTCAATAGGAGGTTTTATTAATGATAATTTCATACGATTATGGCCATGGAACAGGCAACGACAGGGGAGCAGAAGGATATCTAAATGAAGAAAAAGTAATAAGGCAATATGGACCAATATGCGTAAATGAATTGAAAAGGAGAGGACATACGCTTATAAACTGTACACCAAATGGGAATATAGATTTAATAGGATCATTATCTTATAGAGTTGATAAATCAGATGCCAGTAAAGCCGCTTTACATATATGCTTTCATGTCAATGCTTTTAAAACTACAAGCGGAGCTATGGGAGCTGAAATTGAGGTAGCAAGTGACACAGGCGCAAAATATGGGCAATCAGTATTAAATGAAATATGTAAATTAGGGTTTAAAAATAGGGGAGTTAAAAGGCCACAATTATATGTTACTGGCCATACAAATGCAGTAGCAATATTAATTGAACCATTCTTTTGTGATAGCAAAGCAGATATATCCTTATATAATTGTAATACACTTGGCGCTGCAATAGCAAAAGGAATCATTAATATTATAGGTGGGAATAAAGAAGAAACTCCTATAAAAATTGCAAGTGTTGAAAAAAATAGTCCATTTAGAATTAGGCTAGGTTGGGACAAACCTGAAAGCCAATTAGAATGTTTCGGACAATATCAACAAGCTAAAGATTTTGCGAACAAACATGTTGGATATTATGTTTATGATAATAATGGTAAAAACTTATATACATTATTTGTAGAAAAGCCCACAGTATCGAAAGAAGAACCATTTAGAGTAGTTGCAGGATCATTTGACAAAGAAAGTGGCGCAAATAAACAAATAGAAAATTTAAAGAAATTAGGAATAGACAGCTTTAAAACTCAAAAATAGAGAGGAGTTGGTCCCCTATCTAAGTACCTCACAAGGTGCTTTTTCTTATTAAAATAAAAATATACGGAGGTTTTATTATGGACAACTTTACAACAGTATTATATCCAATACTTTTTACATTATTAGCAGGCTTCGTGAGTTATGCGTTAAAAGAATCTGTCAAATTGATTCCACAGGTGGTTAAGCTATTAGTAGCTAAAATAGGGCTAACAAATTATACAAAGGGCAAAGCGGTAGCGGTAGACGTATTTAAAAAGGTAAATGAAAACAATAGATTAGGACTATTAGCAAATACCAAAGCTGATGAATTCGAGACTTTAATTAAGAAGAAAATACCTAATATAACCGATGCAGATATATCATTATTTAGACAAAGCATTGCAGATGATTATAATAAAAATAAGCCTGCAATAGAAAAAGTATTGGAACCAGTAAAAGCAGATCCAGTTATTAAATATTATGCAGCAGATGGAATAACAGAATTACAACCTATTCCAACATTTGAACCAGTTAAATAATATTAAGGCCTTGACATTTAATTATGTTGAGGTCTTTTTTTATTTTTTGTAAATTTATTTTATAGGACAAGCAACTTTTATGTATCACGTACATACAATAAGAGTATAGGAAGCAGAAAGGAGACATACACAATGCCGAGGATGGGTGTCAGTTTTAGAGAAACAGTAAGAGACTTAACTTTGTATAATGAAGTCCAAAGTAAAGAAAAACTTGAAAAATCAGAATTTGTAAAAGATGCAATTGAATTTTATATGAAGTATTTAGAAAGTAAAAAAGAGCACCACGAATGATACTCTAAATACTATTAGTAAATATTTTATAAAACATTACACCAATATACGTACTACTAGCAATCACACCTAATCCAGTAACAACCATACCAACCGTACCAATTATAAGCATATCTATCACCTCACTTATTATATATTATAACCAAAGCACAATATTTTAATCAATAATCAAGGAGCTATTAATGGAAATATTAAAAATGGGAACAACGATTGGAGCTATAACAGTTGCAGGGTGTATACTTCAAGGATCAATTTTAGGATTTAAAAGTTTTCATAAGGCGAGTAAAGTTGGGTCCGCTTATAAGGGCAAACCAAAGGAAATAAAAGAGTATTTGGGAACTACAGGTTCTATTTTAAGTAAAAAAATTCAACTATGTGAGAAATCAATGTATGGGCATATAGGGGTATTTGGGAA
>JBAXZI010000123.1:0-3138 GCA_041670385.1 Clostridia bacterium
ACTCAATTGGCACAAGAAGGTGCTATACAAATTTTCAAACAAAAAGATATTGGTATGGAAAGTTTCGTAATAGGGGTTGTGGGTGTCTTACAGCTGGAAGTCTTAGAATATCGTTTACTTAATGAGTATGGCGCCAAATTATTAATGAACCAATTAGGTTATACTGTAGCTCGCTGGATTTATACTGAGGACAAAAAATTGCTATCCAATATTAAGGGCTTAGATAATGGTATATTGGTTTATGACGCGGAAAATCGTCCTGTTGTTTTAGTGAATAATGAGTGGAGTTTAAGTTGGATATTGGAAAGAAATCCGGGCATTAACTTTGTTTTAGCCCCAACTGAGGCTACTGTCATTTAAGAGGGAGTAGTGTTGCGCATGTCATATAAAGATATACAAAAATGGACATTTAAAGGGATTAAACTTTATCAAGCCATTGTCTTATTAGTTGTAATCGTTATGGGAATAGCTCTTGCTACTAATGCTACCTTGATTCGTAAACAAATGGGCGGCATTGTTAATTTGCAGTTAGGTATGAACGCCACAAGAATATCAAATACTGTTGCGACTGCACCGGAAATAGTAACTGCGTTAAAAACTCCAAAGGTTAGTGAAGGCACTATTATTACTTTTATTAGTAATATAAGTAATGCGACTAATGCCAGTGTCGTTGTTTTTGATGCAACGGGCAAATTAGTGGCCTTATATAATCCTACAAATAATTCCCTGCTTGAAAACTCAGGTGATGTAAGTGAACAAATTTCCATGATGGAAAATTTGCCTGTTAATATTTTCAAAAAAGATAATATTCAAAAAATTTTTGACAAACAAAATAAGCTTATAGGCTATGTTATTGTAGGTTTTCCTGAAGACGTTGTCGGTAAAGTAAATCAAGGTGCCGTTGATATCATAGTGTTTTCTTCTGCTATTGCCTTGGCAATAGGCGTTTTAGGAGCACTGCTTTTGGCAAAGATGGTTAAAAACACTTTGTTTGGTTTTGAACCGGCCAAAATAGCTAAATTATTACAAGAAAGAAGTACTTTGCTAGATACAGTTAAAGAAGGCGTTTTTGCTGTTGATGTTGATTGCAATCTATACCTGATTAATATATGTGGTATGAATATATTAGCAAAATCAGGCATGGAAGATTTGGCACATTGGTACAAAAAACCCTTTGCTATAATTGCCGAGGATTCTGAAGTTAGAAAAGTTTTGAAGTCCGGCAAGGCTATTTACAATGTTAACTTTGATATTCACGGAGTTAAAACAGTGGGAGACATAATACCGGTTAATATTGGCAATAAACTAACAGGCGTTATAGTGAGTCTTAATGAAAAAACTGCTGTTAAAGAAATGGCCGAACAATTAAGTGGAGTTACTAATTATGCGGATGCTTTGAGAGCACAAACCCATGAATTCATGAATAAAATGCATGTTATTAGCGGACTCATGGCTACAGATAATCTATTAGAGCTAAAAAAATATGTAAAACAAATATCAGTTGATGATGGAATTAATTTAGAATATCTTACTGCTAGAATTAAAGATCCACTTTTATCAAGTTTTCTAATTGGCAAAAAAAGTCGTGCTAACGAATTGCAAATAGAGTTTAATTTATCTAATGAAAGTTCTTTTCCCACAAATATTAGCGAAATTATCTCAATTAATGATATAATTCTTATAGCCGGTAACTTGTTGGAAAATTCTTTTGAAGCTCTGCGTTATTATGATGGAGAGCGAATAGTTAACCTTGATATACTAACTTATACCGATGAATTGATTATTACAGTAGAAAACAATGGTCCTGCCATTGCTGCTGGGGCGCTTACAAAGATATTTGAAAAGGGTTATACTACTAAAGGCAGCGACCATGGCGTTGGTCTAGCCTTAGTGAAAGAAACACTCAATACCATTAATGGTAAAATATATGTTGAATCAGATATTTTAAATGGAACAGTTTTTACTGTAGAAATACCACTTAAGGAAAAGAAAGGGGTAACATCATGATTAAAATATTAGTAGTTGAAGATGATCCAATGGTTGGAAAATTGCATGAAATTTATATAAATCAATTAGAAGGTTTTAAGTTGGCTAATACCGTGCGTACAAGCGATGAGGCCATTAAGTACCTAGGAGAAAAGCAAGTAGATTTGGTAATATTAGATATTTATATGCCAGGTAAAGATGGTTTGGACTTATTAGAAGCAATAAGGTCTAAACGCCTTGATGTAGATGTAATTATGATTTCAGCAGCTAATGACAGGGATCGTATTCTTGCCGCATTACGTTTAGGGGCTTTTGATTATATTATTAAACCTTTTGAATTTGAAAGGTTTAGCGCTTCTCTAAATAACTACAAACAAAGATTTAATTTAATAAGCAAGGATGCTGTTATTAAGCAAAATGATTTAGATAGTTCTTTGTTAACTCGCAATAAAAACGCTTCCGGTAAAATTCCTAAAGGGCTGGAAAAAACCACCTTATACAATGTTTGGCAAGAAATAATTAAAATTGATGGAACTTTTACTACTGAGGAGATTTCTGCTTTGGTAGGTATTTCCAGAGTTTCTATTCGCAAATATTTGGAATTTTTGAAATCCGTTAATGTATTACACTTGGAACTAAATCGTGGTTGTGTAGGCCGTCCGGTTTATAAATACAAATGCATAAATAGGAATGCAAATATAATTAATGCTTATGTGGAATAAGCATTAATTAGCTGTTACTTTTTATTTAAATTGAGAGGGTTCTATGAGTGAATTAAAAACAATTAGTGTATTAGATGTGCCAATTAATCCTTTATCCATGAAGGATACCTTGCAATGTTTAACTTCTCGTTTAGATAATAAGGAGAAAACATTTGTAATTACCGCTAATGCAGAAATAATTATGCTGGGTCAAAAAAATCCTGCATATATGAACTTGTTACAAAAAGCAGAATTAGTATTACCGGATGGAGCCGGCACTGTTTGGGCAGGAAGAACACTGGGAAACATTGTGCCTGAACGGGTAGCCGGTTTTGATTTGTTTCTTGAATTACTTAAGCTTTCCGCCGATAAACATTATAAAATATTTTTCTTTGGTTCAGCTCCGGGTATTGCGGACGCTGCTAAGGAAAAGTGTGAAAGTTTTGCTCCG
>JBAXZI010000124.1:0-3134 GCA_041670385.1 Clostridia bacterium
GATATGCTTTGCTCGTATCAAAAATAGTATCAAATAAGTGTTTGGTATATACCTTAATATCAGCATCTACTTCACTTGTTACCCTATTAATGATATTTTTCTCTCTAAATGGGTCATTAATAGAATTATTATCAGCTTGCTTTTTTATAGCTACTTCTTTTACAATTTCCATTCTTTGATTGTAAAGTTTTACTATTTGGTCATCGATTTGGTCGATTTGGTTACGCAAATTTATCATTACTATTCTCCTTTATTGTATAAATTGTCTAATATACAAAATGCAAGTGCACTTTCTATACATACTACTGCACGAGGTACAATACACGCATCGTGTCGACCTACTATTTCTAAAGTTGTATTTTCTTTTTTTTGTAAATCAATGGTATTTTGCTTAGTAGCAATAGATGGTGTAGGTTTTATACTAGCTCTTAATAAAATCGGCATACCGTTTGTAAGTCCGCCTAAAATCCCGCCATTATTATTAGTGTAAGTACAAATTTTTTTGTTTTCATCGTAATAATAATTATCGTTTGCTTTATCACCTTTTAGTTCAGAAATTTTACTACCTACTCCAAATTCTAACGCCTTCACTGCGGGAATACCAAAAATTACTTTACTTATTTGACTTTCTAAGCTATCAAACATCATTTCGCCTATTCCGACAGGCACATTTAGTGCTATTGCTTCAATTTTACCACCCACAGAATTATTATCATCATTAGCTGATTTTATAGCTAATAACATTTCTTCTTTTTTGGTAGCATCAAGTATAGGGAAATCGCTTTGTTTTAGCTTTTCTAGTATTTTAGGTGTAATAGTGGTGTTTTCATAGCTACCGCTATTGATATTATAAATTTCATTAATATACGCACCTACTATTATGTTATGTTTAGCAAGAATTTGGCTGCAAATTCCGCCGGCAATTACAAGAGGTAAAGTCATTCTGCCCGAAAAAGCACCGCCACCACGCATATCCATAGTGCCTTTATATTTTACAAATGCAGGATAATCTGCGTGAGATGGACGAGGGCAATTTACTAAATTATCATAGTCATTCGACTTTATATTATTGTTTGCAACTTCTATAATAATATCATCACCGTTGGTAATATTATTTTCTATACCATCAGTAATTATAAGTTTATCTTTTTCTATTCTACTGGTAGAATAAACATTATTTTTTGCTTTACGGCGATTAACAAATTCTTGCAATTTTTCTACATTTATTGATTCGCCACGATTTATACCCTTTAACACCATTGTTATTTTTGGTGCGTGTGAAGCGCCACTAACTTCCAATTTTATGTTGTTACCGACATTACTTATCATCAATGATTCCTCCTAGAATAATAAAATGTTCAAAAAATTCTACATAGCTTTTGTTTATACATTCAGCATCTAAAATAGTAATTTTATTAGTTGCATTTATGGCACTAATTGCTCCTGCCATAACAATTCTGTGGTCGTTGTAGCTTTCTAGTGTGGTACCACCAAAAATATTGCCACCAATTATATGTAAAGCAGATAATTTACTATCATAGTTACAATTTATACCGATAGCTTCAAGTAAAGCAATCATAGCATTAAGCCTATCGCTTTCTTTAAGGCGTAGCCTTTCTAAATTGGTAAGTATACTTTCTCCGTCAATATTTGCACATAAAATACATAAGATAGGCACTAAGTCTATTATATTTTCACAATCGATATTAATTGGACGCAATTCATTTTTACTTATAGAAATATTTCCATCGTTAATAACAACCTTTGCTCCTGTTTGTTCGATAATTTCTACAATTTTACTATCCCCTTGTATAGAAGGATAACTTAAGTTACACAAAGTTATTTGTTTTGAAATAGCACCACCTACTACCCAGTTTGCGGCAGCAGACCAATCACCCTCAATTTTTATTGTTTTTGGTGTGATAAATTTTTGGTTACCCTTAATATAATAACCACTTTTTGTAGTTTCTATTTCTATACCGAATTTACTTAAAATATCTAAAGTAATATTAATATAATCGATACTAACTAATTCGTTTTTAATTATGATATAGCTATCATCATTGAGTAGGGGTAGCCCCATAAGAAGCCCACTAATAAATTGACTAGATATATCGCCTTTAATTCTAAATTTACCGGGTTGTAGTTGTCCTCTTGTCTCATAAGGCATTGTGTAATTTATTTCCATACCATTTTCATTAAGCGTATCTATAAGTTCATCCATTGGACGATTAGGCAAATTACCTTTACCGACAAATCTACCTTGAGCACCGAGAGCACTAACTATCGGCATCAAAAACCTTAAAGTAGACCCGCTTTCTTTGCAGTCTAATAATGCATTTACATTAAGAGATTGCCAAAGTGGTAATACTTGATAACCAGTTTCTGTCTCTTTTATAGTAGCTCCAAGTTTTCGTAAGCAGTCTATTGTGGCTAAGATATCGTCCGAATCAGACTTACCGTATATTATGGTAGGTTCGTTACTGAGCGAAGCACACACAAGAATTCTATGCCCAAAAGATTTGGACACAGGCATCTTCACTGTTCCGAATAATTCACTATTATTTATAGTTAGTTGCATTTAATTTTTCCTTTTATTTTAATAAAAAATAATCTTTAATATCGTCGATTTTTATTTTTTCTAAATGGCAATTTTTTAATCTTTTTATACTTACTAAGGTTATTGTATCCCCATTTATTTTCTTATCACTACTTATATTGTCTAAAATTTTCTCTAGAGAATATGGACAATTGTAAAGAATGTTTTCTCTAACAAGAAGTGAGTATATTCTGGATTGTTCATCAATAGATAGTTTGCCTTTTGAGGTGGCATTATCCACCATAAATTTTAGCCCCATAGCTACTGCAATCCCGTGCAAAATAGTAAAATTACTTAATTTTTCTATTGCGTGTCCAAGGGTATGCCCTAAATTAAGCAAAGCTCTTATGTTGTCTTCTTTTTCATCAGCGACAACAATATTCTTTTTATATATTATACATTCTTTTACTATACTTTTTAAATTCTTACTTATTCCATCTTCACATAATTCTAATAAATTTGTGTCATTAAGTAAAGTATATTTTATAAGTTCACCTTTTCCGTTTTGCCATTGAATATCGGGCAAAGTTTCCAA
>JBAXZI010000125.1:0-3063 GCA_041670385.1 Clostridia bacterium
CGATAGACAACCCTTAATTAAAGGAAATATACAAAACGCCTGAGCGCGTAAGCGCCTATGCAAGCGCGCGCGTAAGGAAATATGAGAACAAAGAGAACAAAAAGGAGAAAATATGTTAGAAAAAGAAATAGAAGCAAAATTCAGAAATGAAATACATGATTTGGGAGGTATGGCATTAAAGTTTATATCACCAAGTTTGGTTGGTGTTCCCGACAGACTAGTATTAATGCCAAACGGAAAAGCGTTGTTTGTAGAATTTAAAGCACCAAATAAGAAAATGAGACCACTTCAACAAATGCGAAAGAATCAATTAACAAAACTAGGCTTTAAGGTTTATTACATTGACAACATAGAAAAAATAAGAGAGGTAATTTATGAAATATCAACCACATGAGTATCAAAACTATGCAACAAAGTTTATAGTTGATAATCCAATATCAGCAATATTTCTTGATATGGGATTAGGCAAAAGTGTTATAACTTTAACTGCAATTAATGAATTAATTTATGATAGGTTTGAAATGAGCAAGGTATTAGTGGTTGCACCTCTACGAGTCGCTAGGGATACATGGCCACAAGAAATAAAGAAGTGGGAGCATTTAAATAATCTTAAGTATTCGGTAGTAGTAGGCAATGTAAAGGAAAGAAGAATGGCACTACTTAGAAAAGCTGATATATATATTATCAATCGTGAAAACTTAGAGTGGCTGATTGAAAAAAGCAATATAAATTTTAATTACGATATGTTAGTTCTAGATGAGCTAAGTTCATTTAAGTCAAGAAAAGCAAAGCGTTTTCAAGTATTGAAGAAGGTAAGACCGTCAGTACGAAGGATCGTCGGACTTACGGGCACACCAGCCCCCAATGGGTTAATGGATTTATGGGCAGAAATAGGAATACTTGATTTGGGCGTAAGACTTGGAAGGTATATAAGCCAGTATCAGAACAAATATTTTAGACCGGATAAATGGAATGGCCAACAAATATTTAGTTGGAAACCTCTTGTCGGGGCTGAAAAGGAAATTTATAAAAAGATAGAGGATATAACAATAAGTATGAAGTGTGTTGACTACTTAAAAATGCCAGAATGCATTATTAATAAAATAGAAGTAGAAATGTCAGAAATTGAATATTTAAAATATAAAGCAATGAAAAATGATATGTGCATGCAGGTAAAGGAAATATTAATAGATGCAATTAATGCAGCAAGCTTATCAGGTAAACTATTACAACTATCAAATGGCGCGATTTACTTTGAAGAAGGGAAAGAAAGAAAGGTCATTCAGCTTCATGATAGAAAGTTAGATGCCTTAGAAGATTTAATTGAGTCAGCAAACGGTAAACCTGTATTAATTGCATATTGGTATAATCATGATTTGCAAAGAATAAAAGATCGCTTTAGTGTAGAAGAGATAAAGAGTACAAGCTCTATTGAACGTTGGAACAAAGGAGAAATTCCAATTGCTGTAATTCATCCAGCATCAGCAGGTCATGGTTTGAATTTACAAGAAGGTGGAAATATTTTGATATGGTTTGGTCTAACATGGAGCTTGGAGCTTTACCAACAAACAAATGCCAGGTTATGGCGTCAAGGCCAAAAGAATTGTGTAATGGTTTATCAAATTATAACGAAAGGAACAATTGATGAAGATGTTATAAAAGCAATAAAAAAAAAGATGTAACTCAAACGAATTTAATTGATGCCGTTAGAGTGCATTTGGAGGATATATGAAAACAGAAGATAAAGTCTATTCAATTACCGAAATTAGAAAGTTTTTAAAATATCTTCAAAACTTAAAAAACTCGTGCAGATATCTTAAAATTGAAGAAAATTATAATTTTTATAAAAACAATCAACTGATGGAAATTATAAATGAGTTGTGCTGTATAGAAGTAAAACTGAAATATTTTGAAAGACTTATTGCACAGACGCCAAAGTTTAAAGAGTTTTACGAATTTATGCAAAGGAGCAATAATGATATTTTATCATTTTACAAAAACCATGATTTAGATTATAAAAAAGTGTTAGAAGAAGAAGTGTATTATGTAATTCAACATTTATTAGCGTACGAAAAAAGAGACCAGAAAAAAGACGAGGAGTAATTATGAAACGCGGAAATGATATCAATAAAATTAAATTTTCTTATGAAGCAATATTTGATTATAGTGTAGTTGTCAATTTAGAAATAGAGCCTTATGAAATAAAAAAAGAACTTGAAGAATACATAGACAATTTAATATCAGCAAATCGTTTTCAAGGATATTATCACCGCGTTAAATATTTTGATGAAAGAAGTGAAAAAATGTTAATGTTATTTATTTATAAAGGGATAAAGTTACATAATATTCAATCTTGGGAAGTTGTTGGGATTTGCAAGGCTAGTGATTGGGATGAAGAAATAGAAGAATTTGGTCAAATAAGATTTTGGCTTACAACTAGAATAAATGATTTACATCAAAATGATTGGGTAGAAAAGTATAGAGTTTGGGAAGAAGAACAAGAAAAGTTCAAGCTTTTAGAGGAGGAAAAAAATGAAAAGCGTAAAAGAAATTAAAGAAATGTTAAAAAATTATAGGAGTGTTGATATTAAGGTTGGCATTTTAGAGCGAGCAGGAAAAAAAACAACTGAAATGCAAGAGCATCAACTTTTGACTGAGTGTGTAGAATGCTTAGATGATGAAGGCAAAGATATTATTAAAAGAATTTACTTCATTGGTTTAAGTCAAAGGGATTATGCAAAAAGGAATTATACGAGTCATACAACGATTCAACGTAAAGAAGAAAAGTTATTTAAAATAATTACTGAATGCTATAATTACTCAAATAAAAAATAGTGCCAAAGCGCTACACAAATGTGCCAAAACCGTGCCACTTTGCCCGTATAATATAAGAGTAGGGCAAAAATGAAAAATCGTGTCAAAGGTAATCTTTTTTGTGTCAAAACCGTGTCACTTTGCCCGTATAATATAAGAGTAAGACAAAAATAAAAAATCGTGCCAAAGCGCTACACAAATGTGCCAAAACCGTGCCACTTTGCCCGTATAATATAAGAGTAGGATAAA
>JBAXZI010000126.1:0-2980 GCA_041670385.1 Clostridia bacterium
CCCATATTTTGTGCACTTTCTACCATACGCTTAGTAGCCATTTGTCTTGCCTCATTCATCATTTGTGTATAGCCTTTAAGCTCGCCACCTACTAGAGTTTTTAATCCTGCCATAATATCTTTTCCAATATGTTTGGTTTGGATCATATTCCCCTCTGCTATACCTATTACATCAAAATCTTTACCTGGTATGTGGTCAATATTTACTAGAATCATTCTCATCTCCTCCTTTTATTTCTTTAATTCTTTGTATCATAACTGTAAATGTTGCTAACATAAATGCACTAGGCACTATGCCGACTAATATTTTTGCCCAAATAGGAAAATCCTTATTAGGCACGATAAATGCCGATATAAACACACCCGCGATATATAAAATAAATACAATTCCACAAATTATAGGTGCTATATAACTTGATTTTTTTATTTTTTTATCAACCGTAACTTTTTCATAATCAATAGCTAGTTTAAGATTATGGTCATTCCCTACTAAACTATCTATAGTAACATTAAAAATTTTGCTATAATTTTCTAAATAACAAACATCAGGAACGGCACCGCCATTTTCCCATTTGCTTATTAATTTGTTACTTACATTAAGCTTGTCTGCAAGTTCTTGTTGTGTCCAACCTTTTTTATTTCTAAGTTCGGTTATTAAGTTTGCTAATTTTTCTGTGTCCATATAATTATTATATCATCAAAGTTCTATTTTACAACTAAAATCAATAATTTGTGAGTCTCCAATTAATAGAATGGTAAATTAAGTTATTTCTTTAGTTTTGCAATAAACAAATTTGCTAAGAAAAATACAATTATTGAGCCGACTAAAACTAATGTCATCACTCCCACTCCGACCATTTTTCCAAACATATTTATTTCCATTACAAAAGAATCCTTAATAGCGTCAATTAACTGCGTTGGTAATTGACTTGCCAATTTGTCCAAAGATCCTCTCATAAGAAAGGTACGGAACATTCCTGAAGAATAGCTTCCCGGTAGTATTGCCGAGATATATTGAGCTCCTTTGGGCATAAGACTTATTGGCATATATGCACCTATCAAAAATCCGATTACTGAACTTGCAATTCCCATAAAAGCACCGTGTTGTGCTTGTGTTTTTAATAGGTTGCAAATCATAACTGTTATTAGCGTAGCTGACAAGGTAGACAATACAACAGTTCCTAATATACCAAACACATCCCCAACACTAATATACCAACCGCCACTTATTGCTAAATAAACTAAACATATTATTAATACCAAAACAACCATTATTGTTGTTATTATAAAGTTATATATAAAATAACTAAAAGTAATTATCCATTTCTTAACTGGTGCTATAGTTACATCATTAAGAACTCCGTTTGCCTTGTCTTGCACAATTATTGTATTTGCACTAAGCGAAATTGTAATACACGCATACCCCAATAAACCCGCTATCATCCAAGAATCAATGAATCCTTTTAATAAGCTTTTATCTACGGCTATTCCTTGTGGTATAGCTTCTTCCAAACCACTTAACTGCATTTGTCCTAAAAATAATATATATAGCAACAAGACAATTAGTGGCCCCATAAAAGAAAAGAACAAAGCCGCTTTATCTTTAACAAATATTTTTATATTCCTAACTGTCAATCTATATAATAAATTTACATCATCTTTTAACATTTCCATAAAGCATTAATCCTCCAATTTTTTGCCCGTAGCATTAAGGAATACATCGTCCATATTACCCTTAACTACTTCAAAATCCTTATACAAATTTTTGTGTGTTTCTAAAAATTCTAGAGATGCTTTACTGCTTTCTACCCTTATAATATATACATCAATTTCTTTTCTAAATTCAAGATTTAACTCTTTTAATTTTTTTTCTATCTCAACATTAGGACAACCGTACAACTTTACATAATTGCCTGAATATAAATTCTTAAGATTTTCCGGGGTGTCGTGAGCGATAATTTTACCCCTATCTATTATTACTACATCATTAACATTCTCTGCTTCTTCCATATAATGGGTAGTAAGAAATACTGTCATATTATTTTCTTTTTGTATTCTGAAAATAACCTTCCAAATATTTACCCTCGTACTTGGGTCAAGCCCTGTAGTAGGTTCATCAAAAAACATTATTTTCGGATTATTGATTAGCCCTCTAGCAATATCAACCCTTCTTTTTTGTCCACCGCTTAGTTTACCAAATGGACGATTTAATAATTCTTTCAAATCTAAATATTCGGTTAACTCCGCTAACCTTTTTGTCCATTTATCACCACGGATACCATAATAACTTGCCCTTGTTTTTAAGTTATCAACAACTGTCAACTTTTCATCAAGTACAGTATTTTGAAAAACAATACCAATTTTTTCTTTAATTAAAAAATTGTTAGTATCTATGTCAACATCATCAATTATTACCTTTCCACTATCTTTCTTTAGTAATGTACTAAGTATATTTATTGTCGTACTTTTCCCTGCACCGTTAACACCCAAAAAAGCGAATATATCGCCTCTTTCTACTTCAAAAGAAATATCATCAACTGCTTTTATGTCGCCATAATATTTCTTCAAATTAGTAATTTTAATAATTTTATCCATAGTTCTCCTTAAATTTACTTTCCCTAACACAAACTTTTCCTTTACTATGCTATCACTTTTTTTTCAGGTAGTCAATTATAATACTTTTATAGGCACTTAAAATAATTTTAATAAATTAGCTAAGGGATAGTTTTTTTTGAATAGTTTTAGTGCTTTTCCGCCTAAAGTGTTAAAAATTCTAATTTTTATAATTATATATATCTTTTTATATAAAAGAAATATTGCTAAATGACTGAGCATTTCGCGTCATTTTAAGCTTTTTCTTTATATATATCTTTTTTTGTTTTTCTGCATAAGAATGCTCTCCCGGGTCGCAAATCATAGCATTTGCTTCCCACTTTGGCTACAAATAGTCTACTAGACTATTTGCTTAACGCGTCGTGCCA
>JBAXZI010000127.1:0-2958 GCA_041670385.1 Clostridia bacterium
GTCTTGCTATTTCACACTTTAAATCAAAGCTTATAGTTATTGTTTTTCCTATGTGGTTCTTAAATATTACATCTGTATTTGTAAACACATATCTAGAGTTAAGGATTGTTTTTAGCTCCTCTGTAGGTCTAGGATATAAATTTGTTTTAACAGGCATTGCTTGTGCGGTAGTTCTATTTTTTGGTTTGTAAGTATTAAAATCAAAATACCCGTCCTTTGCATTAAAATCTAACCTAGTCCCTATTTTTGTAAATGATGTGATCTCCTCTATAGCTGTTAATAAATTTGTATAGCTCATCTGCTTTGTGATGGTTTCAGAAAAGTTATTTACTACATCATAAAAAATTTCTGGCATTTCTCTTGGTCCGCCTTGCAGCACTAATATATTGTTTAGCAGCATTTTTTCAAAGACATCTTCCACTTTAGTATTATAAAAATTTAAAGTTTCTGCAATTATTCTTTGTCCTAAAATACTTTTTGCAAATAACCCCTTAGCAACTATAACTTCTGTCCCATCTTCGTTTAATTTTAAATTTCTATAAGTGATGATGCAAGGTTCTGTATCGTCTTTTTTTACTATAAAATTATCCAGTTTTAGTAATTCTAAGTTTTTAGGAGTTAACTCAACGTGCAATTCACACTCTCCTATTTTGTAAAACCTTCTTACCCACCTAAAAGAGGTGTACGCGTCCACTATGCCTTGGAACTCTAACTCCTTATTAAATATATATAGTTCCATTTTACACCCCCAAATAGCTGTTATTGTAATAAATAGACACATCTAAATTAGTTAAACCACTTTCTGCATTATACCTAAATAGATTATCACCTACATCTAATTGTAAAAAGGTGCTTTCCCAGTCTAGATTTTTAAATACATTAGTAGTGATTTTATTTAAGGTAGAATCTATTCTTTTATTATTAAAATTTCTATTAATTCTAATCTCTTCCCCAGCTGCCATTGTATATTTTAGCTTTATAAATTTTTGTGTGTTAATATCTGTTAAGCTAGGATTTACCACACTAGCATTAGCTTTAAATACTATAATCATGCCCGTGCTTACATCCCCACTATTTATTACATTTACGATTAAGTCTTGGTTTCTAGTAGCAAATTCTAAGCCTTCTACTGGCACCTCTATAGGGAATTCAAACAAGTTGGTCCAGGAGACTATATCTTCTTTTATATCTTCTGTATCTTGCCAGTATGGGTTGTGTGCCGTGAGATCCATTTTACATAATTCTGTAGTTTCGTTTAATTTTTCGAATTCCGGGATAGAATCGACGACACATTCTATTGCTTTATTTTCTATTAAATCAATTAATTTAAATTGTTTTTCTTTTGGGTTCGTAGCTTGAAGTAAACGTCTTTTTAGTTCTTTCAATTCTTGCGTTGTATCCCCCAAAATTGTAAAGACAAGAGTTATATTTTTAATGTTTAAACTACTATTAATATAACTCTTGCCGTCTTGCATGTGATTTTCTGTATCTGCTATATTTACATCATTGCTAAATTCTAAAGATTTTAATAAATATTTTTGATGTGGTTCTAAAAATGTCACTGAAGAATTTACAATATCAAAATAATTATTTTTTTTACTTATAATTCTATATCTTTTTTCCATTTAAACCCCCTGTAAAGCCATATTCTGCAAAGCTTTTTTGTTTAGTCTAGCAGTTTCTGATGGGTTTAAATTTTTAGGACTATTTATGGTTAAGTTCTGTGTAATATTGTTTTTGCTAACTATTTTTTCTATGTTGCTATACATTTCGTCCAATGGGACTACCGCCTCTTTATTTCTGCCCGTACCATTAAACGCATCGCCAATGCCCAGACCTCCCATAATGGTTGGCTTGTCTATTATTCCACCTTTATATAACCAATTTACTTGTTGTATTTCTTTTATACTCACACCAAAACTTTTACCACCTAATGAAGGCACCCAATCAGGAATACTAAAGGAAATTTTATTGAGTGATCTAATACAAAAATTGACGGCTTTAATAATTATGTTTACCATACCTTGTGCAATTCCTACTACTGTATTTTTAACACCTGTAAACACTGCCTTTATTCCATCTGCCGCTCCGTCAAATGCCTTGCCTATAAAGTTACAAGCACCTTTCCATATGCTTTTAATTCCTTCTACAATTGCATTAAATACAAATTTAATAGCGGCAATACTTGCTTTAAAGGCTACAACAAAGCCACCACCAATCATTTTAAAAAAGCTTATGACTGCATTGAATCCAATTTTAAGCCATTCAAATAAGCCTGCGATTAAATTTCTAAACCATTCACATTTATTCCACAAAATAACTATTGTTGCTACCAATGCTACTATTGCAATTATAATTAGAGTAATAGGATTAAGAGACATTACTAAGTTTAAAGCTCCTTGTGCTACTGCCATAGCTTTTTGTGCTACTGTTGCCGCTAATGTTGCCGCCTTATGTGCTATAAGTTTGATAGTACTTGCGGCGGTGGTTAGACTAAAGCCTTTTATAGCGGTTGTGACTTTGCCTATAATGCCAAAAAATGAACTAAATAATTTTATAGTACTCCCAACCCCCGTGCTTAACTTCCCAATTATTATTAATGCCGGTCCTATTGCCGCCACCAGCCCAGCCATTTTTAAAATGTTATTTTTAGTACCTTTATCCAAGCCGCCAAACCACTTTGTTAATTCCTTTAATTTATTAGATAATTTTTGTATTATAGGCGCTAGATTTTCCATAATAGTTTCACCAAATTTTGCACCAGTGATTTTTAAGTTGTTTGTGGCTACCTTTACATCGTCCATGCCATCACGGGTGTTGTTAAACGTGTTTTCCACTGTGCCGGACGATTTATCTAGCATATTAACATAGTCTGTATATGCAAACCTACCGCTTTTTATTGCGTCTGCAAATTCTGCTCCGGCCTTTGTACCAAAGCTTTCTACCGCTAGCTTACTA
>JBAXZI010000128.1:0-2926 GCA_041670385.1 Clostridia bacterium
GGCTACTTGATAATTTTTATAAGCATTTAAAGTTTTTTTAGTATTATTTAATTTAATTTCCGTTAATTCATTATTTTTAGCTTTTGCCATAACACTTTCTAAGTCTTTTTCATCAAGTTTCTTAGCACACAAATTATAATATTGTTTAATGCTAATATGAGTATCTTTACTTCCTTTCAACCCCCTAGATAACGTTTTAAAAGTACTTTGCATATAGGTCGCATAATTAGTCTGTAACTCACTTAACATTTTCTTACCATCGAAAAAATGCTTATTAGACATAACCCTTTTGCCTTTATCATTTACATAATCTACAGATAATAGGACATGTAAGTGTGAGGTTGTTTCATCGTTATGAAGCACACAATAAATCACGTTAGGACCATATGTGTTTTGAAGCCATTCCACATTAAGTGTAAGCCACCTTTCAAAGTCTGGCTTAGATAATCCCTTAAAGAATGAAGGACTTGCAGAAAGTATCATATCTCTCGCAATACAACTATCTTTACGCATCCATACACCTTTGATATGCTGATCTAGATTATTATAAACATTTGCATCACCTATCAAAATTCTATTTTCGTGTGATTTTTTAGCATCTGCATTTTCTACTTGACCTTTACGCTCCATATGATATTCAAAACCCTCAATTGATTCCAAGTTATAAAATTTACGGTCCACCCTCATAATTGCATATTGTATAGGTTGCCCAGAACTTCTAAAGGTTACATTTTTAGCATCTTTTATATAATTTTTATTATCAACACCAACAAACATTAATAAGCTCCTTATTTATTGTTTAAAAAATCATCAAAACTTTCTTTTTCTGCTTTGCCTGGTTTCCTGCTTGCTTTTTCTTGTGCTGCTAATGCTTCCAATTCTTCTTGCAATGATGTTAATTCTAAATCTTTCAATTCTATATTTCTTAAAGATCTGTTATAGAGTTTATTTAGTTCACTATTATTTTTGGATAGTTCTTGAACTTGGATTAAATTAGTATTTTTATTAGCACTTATTTGCACTATTTCATTATTTTTTTCTTTTTTAAAAATGTTAAATTGTGTTAAAATTTCCTTTGCATCCTTACCTTTAAACATTATTCCACCAACTCCAAAAGCAACCAAACTATAACCAAAATAAGTTAAAATACTTAACAAAATATTCCTCCATAAAATTAATAAATAATAGGTAAAAAAAGGTTAAAAATCAAAAACAAATTAACTTACTACTCCTTTTGCGCTCCGCGCCTTTAAAGTATCTGCATTACAATTCTATCTTCATAAAATCTATTCAATTTTTCATCAAAATAAATATTAAGATTATCGCTTACTACTTGCTTATTATTAACAATAATAATACAAGTCTTATCTTTTAAACATCGTATTTCATTATCTGTATAAAGTCTTTTTTTCTGTTTACTTTTAGAAACTGTAACTTTATCACCGCTTTTAGTTTCACTCCGCACTTCAATTTCACATTCTCCACAAATTTTACTAATATAATCTAAAGTATTAGGCTCGGATATGCCAGGTAATACTACTTTAATAGTTAAATTATTCAACATAGTATAAGTCAAATCTTGGTCATATAACCTAAATAGTTGGCGTACATCATGTATGCAAAGATTTAAACTGAATTTTCTAGATCTTGCAGCGGTTATAATATGATTAAATCCGTTTATATACCCTAAATTTCCAAATTCATCGAGATAATTAAATATAGCTAATGAATTTTTATTCTTATCAAAATAATCTAAATTGAAATTTATAAGTTGTGAAAATACTGTAGCCATTAATGGTGCAAGATAATCAGCCTGTGTTTCACTATAAATAATATATAATGCAATTGGTCGTTTTCTAAGTTCCGTTGGCTCAAAATCGTTCTTAGAGGTAACCGTAGCTATTTTGTAATCACTAAAGCTTTGCAATGCACTTGCTAATGTAGATTTTATACTTCCTGCTAAACCTGGCGCACCTAGTGATGTCTTATATATTCCCCATTGGTCTTGTATTTCTATAGTAGTATTCCTAAATAGCATTTCTAACTCAAAATCGCTTTGCGTAATAACTAAATCTAATGCAGTGGTAACATTGCATTGGTCCTCACCTTTATGTCTACAATAAAGCAATGCGGCGGTTAAAAGTGGCATACTAAGAGTTATCCATTCAGCCCCACCAGAACTTTTGTCTGAAATTCCTTTATCTGCATTATTAAGCAATGTTTGTGCTAAACTTCTTACATCAGAAAAACTTCTGCAAATTGCTAATGGATTAATTCCTATTGATCTTTCAGGATTCATAGGACAAAATACTTTTATTTCTCTACCACATATATGCTCTTGATACCAACTAGTAAATTCAAATAATTCGCCCTTAACATCGCTAATTATTAAACTTGATTGTTCTGGTAGATCATTAGATAATAAATTAGGAATATAAATACCACTCGACTTATATGATCCTGTTTTCCCAAATACTCCTATATGGCCATACATTGACTTCTCACATAGCTGTATTTTTTTACTTAATGTTATACCATCATCACCTAAATAATCTCGTATTTCCTTTGGTTTACCATTATATGCACTACCTAATTTACTTATTTTATGAAAGCTTTTAACTCCTAGCATTGCTGCTTTAACTCCGCACCCAACTGCGGCTATTTTTAAAAGTGTTGAACTCATTGTTAATATTTCCATTTTTTACTCCTTAAAATTGATTGAAAAAATAATTTGTGGCAATAATATAAATAGAGGTGATAGAAATGTTAATAATCGGTACAATTGGAATGGTAGCTTGTAGTAGTGTTGCGGTGGTTGGATCTGCTTATATAGGTATGGTGTTTTATAAAATATTTACTAATACTCTTTAGGACATCAAATATGGTGTTCTTTTTTTTCTAACATTTGTTTTAATTGTTTTTCTAA
>JBAXZI010000129.1:0-2871 GCA_041670385.1 Clostridia bacterium
AGATTTGATAAAATACTTGTTCCCAAATGAGACCTATAAACGATATGGTGTACTTCTTGTGCTGGTCTGCAACGGCAAAGTTCGCACATACCGCCACTCCGTTCGTAAGCTAGTATTTTATTTTTTCTAAAAAGAACATCATCTTTTATTTTTCTTTTTGTAGCCATCTTTTACTCCAACCAACATCTTTAATCGGTTTTTCAATAGTATCTTTATCACTCCACCCTCTGCGTTTTCTATAAAGTAAAGTATTTTGTTTAATACCTAAATCTAAAGCCCAATCGCATAATGGTTTTGTTACACCTTTATATGTCAAAAGTTTATTATTTGTCTTGTTTCTAGCCTGAACTTTATAATCAACCCATCTACAATTATTAGGTTCATAATTTCCATTAACATTTATTCTATCTATCGTTAATCCTTTTAAATATCCATTTGATAACGACCATTTCATAAAATTAACAAAACTATTTTTCCATTCTTTACAAACGATAATTCCACGTTGATAGTAATGTTTAGAATTTTGATGATTAGGATTGCTACACCTTGCAACCATATCGCACCACACGTTATATAATGGTGTTTTACTCATATAATGCTTATTACACTTTCCACAGCTTTTTGTATTACCACTAGAAACTCTGCAGCCTACGGATTTATGATAATTCCCGCAATCGCATTTGAATAACCAAATCATTTCTCCTCTATTTGATTTTTCAAAAAGCGGTTTAATTGCGGTTAAATGATTAAATTTTTTCCCAGTTAAATCTTTATAATTATTCGTTGTTATCGCCCCATTCTTTAAGCAGCGAATTAATATAATCAGTAGGTTCTGTTGTTACTCCTAATTGGTTACATTCATCCACTAAACATTCGATTAATCGGCTCATTTCAGCCGTATTGTATGTGCTACTACCCGCATATAGATAAACACGTTTAACACCGCTTAGGCGTTCGTTATCATCAATAACGCATATCCAACCAATGCCATTGCTCTGCCATTTACGGATAAAGCTATCTAATCTGTTGTTTGGTACTCCTACTGGTTCGCCTTGCTGACTATCAAGGATTGCCTTGCGGTATACCTCTTCTTTTCCTATATATCCATTTTTGCTTAATTCTTTGGCAATTCTTTGGCACAAAGTCCAGCAAAAATTATTGGCTGATATAGAACGTCTTTTACTTTTCTTTTTGATTTCTACCGCGTATTCTGTATCTGGTGTAATCTTGCTTAGTTCAGTATCCATTGGTGCTGGTATTACTACTTGAACACCAATGGACTTGATTAGGTTAATACCTTTAGTTGACCACTTCATTTTTTAGCATACCTTTGGTCATTTACCCAGTTAAATGCTTGTTCATAATGTTCTCGTTTTAGTTCTGACGGTTTATTAACATTTAATGTTTTAGTTACATAATTAACCAAATCATCTTCACTAACACCACCTTGTGTGGCTCTAGCCTTTAGAGTTTTCCAGTTATAAGATGTATTTTGTTGTTGCTGTATTGGCTTTTGGCTGTTGTCCATGGTATCAGCATCTTTTGAATCATCAATTGCCAACAGACCATTTAGTGCGTACTTACGCGCATATGAAGAAGTCGCACCAGTTACTTGAGATGCATCCGCCCCTTTCTTTTCGGTAGGTTCTCTCGCATATGCGGTAGCGATTATTATCTCAACACCGTCTGTAATTTTGGCGGTAGATTTAATATAATATCGTTCACCAATTTGAACAATTTCGTCATTAATTAGAAGTATTAAGTTATATTTTTTTAACAAAGGCTTAACACTCTCCAGGATATCTTCACATGAGCGGTATTTATACTTACCGAAAGAGTTGTATTGTCCTTTGGGTGCTTTTAATTCTGATTGAACCGCTACCATCTTTTGAATAAATGTTATATCTGCCATTTTATCACCTATTTAATGTTATTTAATGTAGAAATTCATGTTTTTTTGTAGATGCGCGCCGTTGATTACTTTACCAGATTTTAAAGCTATTTTAATTTCTGTTTTATCGGCTTTAATTTCTGTCTTAATGTAATCGCCAGGAATATCATTTATATTGTCAACTTCAACGCTTTCAGACTTGCGATATCCACACTTAAATGTGCCTACTTCTAACTTATCAATTCCCTTAGTTTTTAAAGAATATTCAATGTTACTTTTAAGCAATTCTACATTACGTTCCTTTTGTTTCTTTAGAGTGGCTAGGCGGTTAATTTCAGCCTTAATCCCCTCAATATCACTTTCAACATTTTTTATGTATTTAGCCGTATTTTCAACTTTTTCTTCAATGGATACATCAATCATTTCTAATGTATCGTTGATAGCTTGTAGTTCCTCTTCTGTTTCTGCGGTATCTAATAATGCAGCCACTTCTTGATAATCTCGGTTTAATTCATAAATACTTGCCATATTTAATTACTCCTTTATGTGGTATAATGAAAGTAAGGAATTTAGATAAGCACTATATCCTTACCGCCCATGATTACCATGAATGATCATGGGCCTTTTCTTTTATAGTGCGTTTCGATATTTTTACAATTCTTACACACTCGCTTAATTTCACCGCCTGTATACGTATATTGCGTATACGGGCTTTTTATTTTTGAATTGCACTGTTGGCAATGATATGTGATTTTCTTTAATCGCATACTTTGACATCCTTAGATACTCGTTCATAGTAAGGGTTTTCGCAATATGTACCGCCTACATGCTTTTCTTTTATTTCATAGTCAACATCAACGCAATCATACTCGCCGATATTGCTACGATTAACAGCCCATACAATTAATGCACATCCGGCTAAGAGCGCCCACCATTGTGCTAGAATTTCATTCATTTTTAACCTCCTAATAAACATTAAA
>JBAXZI010000130.1:0-2829 GCA_041670385.1 Clostridia bacterium
GCTTTTATGCTAAAAGTAACATCAGCACCTTTGCTTTTTCCTATCCAATTTATTTGTTCAGTTTTCATTCTTTCCGGAAAATCAATTTCATCAAGACCGGTAAGCAATCTTTCTGCATAATTACGAATACGCAAAAACCATACATCTTTTTCTTTTTGAATTACTTCACTGCCGCAACGGTCACAAACACCGTTTTGACATTCTTCATTACTAAGTACTACTTGACAATTTGGACAATAATTCACAAGAGTAGTTGATTTATAAGCTAAACCTTTTTTGAATAATTGCACAAATATCCATTGTGTCCAACGGTAATATTTTTCATCAGTTGTATCAATTACACGGTCAAAATCAAAACTAAATCCAACAGAATGTAGTTGCTTATCAAAATTCTTAATATTTTCATTAGTAACTATTCTTGGATGCTTTTTTATTTTCATAGCATAATTTTCAGTAGGCAAACCGAAAGCATCATACCCTATAGGGAACAAAACATTGTAGCCTTCAAGTCTTTTCTTTCTGGCAATAACTTCCATACTCGCATAGGCTCTAATATGCCCTACGTGCATTCCTGCACCACTTGGGTAAGGGAATTCTATCAAACCGTAAAATTTTGGTTTTGTTTCATCTTCTACTACGTGAAAAATATTATTACTATACCAATAATCTTGCCATTTCTTTTCTATTATTTTAGGTTCATAAGGTTTTATCATTGTTATCCTCTTTTATATATAATTGTTTTTTTATTACTTTATAGACCGATATCTTTTTGCAATTGAC
This sequence comes from Clostridia bacterium, assembly GCA_041670385.1. Lineage (GTDB taxonomy): Bacteria > Bacillota > Clostridia > Christensenellales > DTU072 > CAG-1782. The sequence continues at coordinate 781 of JBAXZI010000130.1, forward strand.
TAATTTCTGCAATTGTATCAGATATTATTTCCTTGTCAATAACCAAATTATCATTTGTCCTTTTTTTACTATCTTCCAATCGGTAATGGTTAATTATTTTTTTAATCATTAATATATTATCTTTTAGCGAATAAAGGTCATATTGGTCAACGGCTGAAGTTAAATAAATAACTGCATTTTTCAATTGATTATTTACATTAGTTACCAATAAAAATTCCATCCTATTGGTTTTCTTTATATTGTTATCACATAATTTAGTAATGCTTTTATTCGCACTATTAAGGCAATTATTAGCTTCATTTATATCTGTGACTTTTTTGAATGATTTGCTAAATCCAATAAAAAACAATAATAAACTGAACATCAATAAGTATTTTACCCATAAAGTACTATAGCTTAATATCGCAAATTGCATCATAGCTAATACTGATAAAAATAAAACTACACCAATAATTATCAAAAATAAATTAATTCTTTTTTTCATAATTATTTATCCTCCCCTTTTGACATTTCTAAAGTCAAAGTTTTGTAAGGTACAACAATTTTATTTTCACAAAATGCTCTGTAAACTATCTCGGGCAAATCAAATTTAAGGTCCCAATAATTTTCTACATTAACCCATACACGGAACTTGAATATTAGTGCCGATTCGCCTTGCTCCGCAAGTTTTATATAAGGTTTTGGGACTTGCAATATTTTCATATCTTTTGTAGCTATTTCTGTAAGTAATTTCTTAACTAAATCAATATCACTACCGTATGCTACACTAAAATCCATATCAAATCTTCTTGTCGGTTTGGTCGAATAATTAGTAATATCGTTATTAATAACTTTAGAGTTACCCAAAATCAATTTTTGATTAGATGCAGTAAGCAATTCAGTTTGTAGTAAACCAATTTTCTTTACTACTCCAGATTTATCAGCTATCTCGACCCAATCGCCCTCTTTAAACGGTTTAGTAAAAATGATAATAATTCCACTTGCAAAATTGCTCAAACTTCCTTGCAAAGCAAGACCGATTGCGATAGTTGCAGTACCTAATATTGCTATCATTTCAGTTGAGGCATTAGGGAAAATCAAACTAATCACTATAAATGAAAGTGTTAAATACAAAATAAAATTTATTATAGACACAATAAAAGACATTGTAGTACTTTCTATAGAAGTGCGTTGCAAATATACACGACTTATTCTAGATACTAATTTTATAATGGCAAGACCAGCAAATAAAACTAGAATCCCAGTCATAATATTAATTCCTGTTCCTTCAAGAAATGTATATAATCCGGCTTTAAAACTTTCCATATTTTCCTCCTTTATGTAAATAACAAATATTTTATAAAATATTACCTACCTATCTGTTTATCTATCTGTTTATCTATCTGTTTATCTATCTGTTTATCTATCTATTTATCTATCTATTTATCTATCTGTTTATCTATCTATAGTATTGCATCAATAAAGCTTTTTGCGTCAAATGGTAATAAATCATCGATTTGTTCGCCCACACCAACGAAAACTACAGGCATTTCATATTCTGCACTTATCGCCATAACGACACCGCCTTTAGCTGTACCGTCAAGCTTTGTTAATATTATACCATCGATATCTACTGCCTCATCAAATATTTTGACTTGACTTACCGCATTTTGTCCGGTTGTTGCATCAAGCACAATATAATTACGCCTATCCGCATCGGGCAATTCTCGCTCAATAACTCTATTTATTTTCTCAAGTTCATTCATTAAATTCTTTTTATTATGCAATCTACCTGCGGTATCAACCAAAACTACATCTGTATTTTTTGCCTTTTGACTACTAATTGCATCAAAAACTACCGCTGCGGGGTCACTTCCTTCTGTATGCTTTACTATCCTTACATCAGCTCTATTTGCCCATACTTCCAATTGCTCCGAAGCTGCCGCCCTAAAAGTATCCGCTGCCGCAATAACTACACTTTTTCCTATTGATTTGAAATAATTAGCTAACTTTCCTATAGCTGTAGTTTTTCCTACGCCATTTACGCCTGCTACCATAATAATAAGCGGA
>JBAXZI010000131.1:0-2814 GCA_041670385.1 Clostridia bacterium
AGATATAAAATATTAAGGATATCAGATATTTTAAGAAATTTATATGATAGAGATACAGTTTCAAGGGGAAACAAATCTTTAAATGTTGAGTATTTTCACTTGAACAGACCAGTAATAATTGCTGGTGAGGAAAGCTATCCTAATCAAGAAAAGGCTTTAATTGAAAGAAGCTGCATAGTTTATTTAGGGAAAAGAGAAAGAACTGAAAAACATACCGCTGCTATGAAGTGGATCATTGAACATGAAGATATTTTGAATAAATTTGGCAGAACTTTAATTGATACTATTTTAAATTTAAAGGTTGAAGAGTATGTAGAAATCAGAAAAAGTATTACTCCACTCATTAAAGGATTAAAAGACAGACCCTCAAATACTGCAATAAATATATGTTGTGGGATTGAGATATTTAATATTTTGCTTGAAAAATATGATATAAATCCAATAACTAATTATGTAGATTATGTTATGACAAACATTAAGACTGAAGTGTTGGAAAATGGTGTTGAGACATATTCATCTGTGGAAAATATGCTTAATTTATATAATGATTTAATTGAAGATGGCCGAGCTTATGAACCTCAAAAAGTAGTTAAATATAGAGGTGATGGATTATTTATAAAAACAAGTGAAATGATAAATCAAATAAATGAGTATATAAATAGGGTTGGGAATATTGATGTTATTCCTTTAGGACTTAGAGATTTTAGAAAGCAGGCAATGAAAGCTGGATACTTAAAGGGAATATCCAATAAAGTATTAAAAGTTGATAACGATAAAACAGCTAGATTCGATACTTATAATAAAAAAATGCTTAGAAAATTGAAAGTCAATTCTATAATTCCACAAGAAATTGAGGATGTTACTGAATTGGAAAATAACATAATTCCATTCAGTTAAAATGTAACCGAAAATGTAACCCTGTTTACAACAGTAAAATCAATGGCTCAGAGCATATTCAAGAAAATTCTGAAATTAAAAATGTAACCTAAGTGTAACCGAGGTAATCCCAGTGTTTTCAAGGCTTTATATAATATAAGTTACAAAGTTACATAAATATAAATATATATGTTCTACGTGAGAGATACACATATGCATTTATTACACTCGCACATAGTTTTCATGAAAGTGTAACTGTGTAACTTTTGCTCTTAGCCTTGTAAAATCAATGCTTAATTGGTTACATAAAAGTGTAACCAAAAGTGTAACTTTATATAAAAATATGCTGTAAGGATATTACAAGGGATTATTTACAAGTAATTTCAAGTTAATAATTCAATTAAATGTAAATAAATTGAGGTGAGTTGAATTGGAAATTAAAGATTTTTATAAAAAGAGAATAAAAGAAATTGAAATAGATATCTCAGATGCTGAAAGTAAGAAAGATTTTAAACAAGTAGCCAAGCTTCAAGTAGAAAAAGCAAAATGGATCAGAAGACTTAAAGAATGCTAGGAGGTAAGATATGGCTGATAAACTTTATAAAATAGTTGAAGATATGTTATACAACTATAAAACGGTTAAAGCAGAAATTTTAAATATAGATATTGAGATTGAGGATATAAGAAATGAATATAGTGGATGTGGTTCAATAAATTATAGAGAGAGATCATCTCCTACAAATAAGTTTAATAGTTCTGTTGAAAATGAAATAGTATCAAAAGAAAAGAGAATCAAGTATCTTCAAAACAAAAAGGAAGGTAAGCAGAGATTAATAAATAGAATAGATAATGCAATAAATACTCTAACCTTACGGGAGATTGAAATAGTTCACCTTAGATATTTTGATAAGATATCAAATCAGAATGTAGCCAAGAGATTAGATCTAACAGAACAGAGGATTTGTGAGATTAAATCCAGTATTATAAATAAGCTATCCAACACAATCACTTTAAATAATATTTAAATAAATATTCAGATATTATTAAAGTAATTTGAAACTAACGTTAAATCATATGTGTTATTATACTATCATAGGAAATATTTAGAGAGGCACTTAGTTGATTCTAGGTGTCTTTATTCATGTTAAGTGTAAAGGAGGGATAGAATTGCTTACTAAGGATCAAGAGAAGATGATTACAATGCTTATTGAGGGTGAGAGGATAACTGATATAGCAAGGAAGATAGGAGTAAGCAGAACCTCAATTTATACATGGAAGGATAATGATGAAGTTAAGGCTGAGCTGAACAGGCGAACGCAAGACATAAAGAATCAAGGGAATGCCTATATATTGAAGGATGTGCAGACCTACATTGATGAAATAAAGAATATTGCCAAGAATAGCACAGACCAAAGAGTGAAGTTCTCCGCTAATAGATATTTAATAGACAGGACACTAGGTACACCAACGTCTGAGAGTGATGATGATATGGATAACAGTAATAACAACGTAAATGAGAATGAGCTTGAAGAACAGCTTAAGAAGTTCCGAAACATGAAAGTTGTTAAGTAGAAATAGCTGTTAAGTGTTGATGTGACTAGGGTTGAGAGTGCTTTGATTATTATTTATAACTTCGTTAAACGAAAATTTAGCGAAGTTGTAATTTTAAAATTGTTTGTGGAACTCCTGCCCCCGGGTAGGTTCTAATTTGGAAATCTGGGAATGACCCGGTGACAGGCATCATATTTTTTCTGATGTTTTAAAAAAGTCAATAGTAAATAATTGTAAATAACAGACTCCGTCAAGCCTCTTAACAATGCGAAACTGGCGGAGCATAATTTAAATACAAGCGTTTTAAGCGTTTTTATTTTTTGATGGTATATTTATATCTTTTTAATAAAATAATCGTTATATGAGCCTGTATGGTGCTTATATTAG
>JBAXZI010000132.1:0-2743 GCA_041670385.1 Clostridia bacterium
CAATTTTATTTAAAAAACATATAAAAGAATAATTTATCTAGTTTTTCACAAGATAATAATGAGGTTATCTTGAATGAACTATTCGCAAAAAGTAGTAATTATTCTTGTTTTTTTAATGTTCATAGTGGGTGGGCTTTTTTGCGTTTATCCAAAAAGTGAAGTTATGGCAATAGAAGAAGAAAGTAATGTGCAGATAACTTTAATATATAAAGGCAAAAGTTATATTTATGATTTTGAAAAAAATATGCCTAAAATTAATAATTTTATTGACCAAAGACAAGTTAGCAAAAATAACCGCTTGGGTACTAGTCAGGAAAAGGTGAAGAAAATTTGTGAAATTGAAAGAGTGGGATATAGTAGATTAGACGCTTTTTGTTATATGTTTTTTGGTTGGGATAAATTTTTTGAAAAAATAAAAAATGATATTGATTGTCTGCCAGTAGATGCAGAGATAAATTTTAATCCAAATAAAATGCCTTATTTTAGTGTGCAACAAGATAAACTAGGGTATCAAATTAATGATGATGCTTTGCTGGGTGAAATATTGGCAGGGCTAGAACAAAGTAATATTGTCAGGTTGGAAATAAATCCAAAGGTCTTGCGACCAAAAATTCTTGCAAGCGAACTTTCCAAATGGACTACACAATTAGCCACATTCTCTACAAATTATGAGTATTCTACAGTTGATAGGAAGCACAATGTAAAGACTGCTTTATCAAATTTTAATGGAATGAGAGTAGAACCTATGCAAGTAGTTTCCTTTAATAATACAACAGGCAGGCGTACAGCAGAAAATGGATACCGTGAGGCGAAAATAATTCAGGATAAAGAATATATTGAGGCATATGGTGGTGGAGTATGTCAATCTAGTACCACTTTGTACAATGCACTATTATTATCTGGAATGGACATTTTGGAGGTTCACCCTCATAGTTTGCCCCCTAGTTATATAAATTTTGCCTTTGATGCTATGGTAAATTTTGGAACAAGTGATTTAAGATTTCAAAATAAAACTGATGCACCTATCTTTATTCGTACTTTTTGTACAGACAAAACTGTAAATGTTGAAATTTATGGAAAAAAGCAAAATAATATTACTATCAAGCGTGTTACTCAAATAGTGGGTCAAATTGCACCTGCAAAAGACAAAGAAATAGTGGATAATAATGGTGAGTATTCAAATAATGTAAAATACAATGATGAATATTTTTACAAAGTAACACCAAAGGTGGGATACAAGGCAAAAGGTTATCTAGAATATTATTCAGGAGACAAATTATTAAATAAAAAATTAATAAGAGAAGTTACTTATCAGTCTATTCAGGGTGTCAAAATCTGGGGTGCAAAAATACGACCTATTGAAGCGAAAAATGAAGGTCAGGAGGATGAAAAACTAGAAGAAATTTGGAGTACATTAGATAATTTACTAGCCAACAATTAATCATTATGCTATACTATAATTACATACATTATTATAATGTAATTTTTTTGTGCGTAAAAACAAAAGGAGTATAGCGGATATGTGGTGGATTTGGCCCTTATATATTGTAATGCTGATTATTGTTGTTTATGTGTCCACAAAACTCGCTAAATATGTTGATTTATTAGAACATAGGACCAAGGTTTCAGGTGCAATGTTGGGTGGGGTATTACTGGCTGGAATTACTAGTTTGCCAGAGTTGATTACAAGTATTACCGGTGCTTTGATAAATGAGCCCGATATGACGCAAGGAAATATTTTAGGTTCAAATTTATTTGATATTGCAATAATCGGTGCTTTGTTGCTTTTTTATATTAAAAAAGTTCGAAGTGCAAAATTAACCAAAGCAAATGGTGCTTTCCTGTGGATGTGTACTTTGATAACGGCACTAATTTTAATTTTTGTTGTATTCAAAGTAAGTATTGTTATTCCATTTATTAATGTAAACTTTTTATCTTTATTTTGTATTGCTTTGTATGTTTTATCTTTATTTACGAGCAGTAATGATGAAACCTCTGTAAGTGGAGAATTGATAGAGCAGGGTAGGGAAGCAACAATTACCACAAAACAAGTAATAATTCGATTTGTTATTTGTGCTATCATCTTGGTGATTGTGTCCGTTGTAATTACTTTACTTTCTGATATAATCGCTGATACTTATGGACTGGGAAAAGGTTTAGCCGGGGCATTATTTTTGGGTATTGCTACCAGTTTACCTGAAATTGTCAGCAGTTTTGCTCTTTTAAGATTGGGTAACTTCAATACCGCAATGAGTGATTTGGTAGGTTCTTGTTTGTTTAACTATATGGTTATTTCTATTGCCGATGTCTTTTATTTTAGTGGTACGGTATTTAGAATGGATTTACAGTCAGTCTATTTGGGTAGTTGTTTATTAGGTGCTTTTCTGTTTACCTGGCTATATTATTATTTAAAAAGAATTAAACCAAAGCAGTCTGTTTTGACAACGGTATTATTTGGTATTGCTATTTTATCAACTTATTTAGTATTTTTGTCATTGTCTGCTTTTGTAAAATAATTTTGAAAGAATTTTAGATTTTGTATAGTTGTCTAATTTTATTTGCAGAAACATAATTTATACAACGCCTCTGTGGATAACTAGGTAGAAAATGTGTATAAAAAGGTTCATTTATTCAATTTTATGTGTAAAAATGCAAGAAATAGATATTAATACATAAAATTTTATAAATATTCATTGTGCATAAGTGCATAACTTTTGTGAATAAGTGAGTGTTCTAAAATTAA
>JBAXZI010000133.1:0-2738 GCA_041670385.1 Clostridia bacterium
GACTTTGCAGTATTTGCAATGTCTTTTTTTGATTGCGACAAAATTAAATTAAAAGAAGATTCAATTATATATATAAAGACAAATGACGATGAATTGGAAAATATAGTTGGGAATTTAAATGAAAATAATATATCTATTTTTATGGATAAAGTTCTTTCCTCTTTTATTGAAAATAGTGAAAATCCTGTTCGTAATAAAATTAATTCATTTACTTATGCAAGCGAATATAAAGAGTTATTAGAAACCCTTTACAGTAAGCCAGATAAAAATACTTTTATTGCAAATCATCAATCAACATCAATCCTTTACAGAGCAATAAAAGGTCACGAACCACAAAAAAATAAATATACATTGGGAGATCTTTCTTCTTGTTATATTTATCAAGCAGTTAAACTTGGAATGATTCTAGACTACCACGCACTTAATCAATTTGTTGATTGTCATAAAGAGTCAGGAACTTCCACTCCCGAGTTTTTTAAATTATTAAATACTGAATTAAAGAATGTAGAGAGTTTCGCTAAAATTAAAATAGCGGAAAATAATATTCTTCGTTTTTACGAGCCTATTATAAAAAATGAAATATCAACTCATACATATAGAATAGCAAACCAAATTGTAGATGCCTCAAATATGATGTATTTTTTATTAAATCAAACTCAAAACTTTGCTGGGTATATAAACCCAGAAGTTTCGGAAGAACAAGAAGATTTACCAATCTTTTACTCACTTTTTATGAACACTCACAAAAACATTGCTCCAGTTTTGGATACTTTTTTAAACACACTCGAATTGAAAGTGGGGACACCAAAAGACAAACCTTTACTAGATTATATAACCATTTCTGATAATTTTAAAAATGAAATTTATATCTCACTAAGCCCTGAAAATAGAAAGAAATTAGAGGACGACGGTAGTACTCTTATGGATATGTATGAATTTCCATATGATGAAAAGACTATAAAAGTAGCACAAGAGCGATTGGCTCAAAGTTATTATGATTTGGAATTATCGGATAGAATATTAGGAATTACACCTACTAACAATCAAATAATTTTGATTCCACCAGAAATCGATTTCGATGAGGATGATGGTTCTGATGATTTTATTAAAGTTCAAAATTTTAATCCCCCTACTGATAAAGAACCTAGAATGTTTAGATAAAATAAAAAGCCTACAATTGTAGGCTTTTTATTTTTGTACTTAGAAAGATAATTTGATTAATTTTGTTTGTTTTTTTAATATCGAATATGCTAAACTATTAAGGTAAAAAATTGTCTTTAAATATATATTTTTTTAATATTTTGGCAAAATAACTTAAAGAGGTAAGAAATGAAAAAGTTTAGTGCGATATTTACCACAATAATTGCTGGCCTTGCAATAATGATATGTGGGGTTTCTATTAATACTTTTGGTTTAAGTAACAATAGTGATTTCACAGTAGCAGACGCTAGCGATATACTTTGGACAGATAATAGTGTGCTGGGTTCTACGACATTTGCAAACGAGGCTGATGCAGATGCTGGATTAGTTTCTAATCCTTTTCAGATTGCCACTCCATTCCAACTTGCTTTGGTTGCAAAAAGGTCAAATGCCGGTTTAACTTATACAGCAGGCGGGGATACATATTATTATAGTGATAGTTATTATAAAATAACAGCAAATATTGATTTAGGTGCATATCAATGGGTGCCAATAGGTACAGAAAGCCAGCCATTTACTGGGCGTTTTGATGGTACTAGTAGTAGTTTTTCTATTTCAAATCTAACTAGGACTTATGTTAATACAACTGATTCTAATACTCTTTATTATGGTTTATTTGGTTATGTAAACTGTAATACCGCAAAGACAAAAATTTTAAATATTAGTCTATTGAAGCCAAATATTAGCATTACCACAAATACAGGTCAAGATTTGTATATCGGTGCTATGGTAGGATATATTACTTATTTTTCAAATGCTTCTCTTGGTTACCTTTATGTTGGACAAGGCTCAAACAATTCAGGTGAAATAAATGTATCTGCAACTTCAAGTACTTCAAGTTGTTATATCGGCGGACTTGTAGGATATTCAAATATAAATATAGATGGAATTTCTACCAACTATTACTGCTATTCAAATGTTGCTATTACTTATAGCGGAGAAGATATTGCAACATTGTATATAGGAGAGGTAGCAGGATATTCGGCACTAGAAGCCAAATACATACAGGCGGAAGGTTCGATTGAATCGCAATATGGAACAATAGGTGGAGTAATCGGCTACTTGGTAGGAGCAAGTACCACGATGATATCTAGTACAACCTTGACAATAGGTTCTGTATCAAATAATGTAAATACTTTATTTGCTGGTGGAATAGTAGGAAATTTTGCGCCACTTTCTGCTACGGCTATACAAAAAGCAACTTACAGTGGAACAATTACTGCTCAAAACTACAATGTTGGTGGAGTTGTTGGACAGACAAATATAAATTGTAGTATAGCGAGTTCAAAGACCACAAGTGCTTCCTTTAACCTTTCAAATTATTCTGCTTCAAATACAAGTAGCATAGGTGGAATAGTGGCAGTCAACTATGGTAATGTTCAGGCGTGTCAAAATAATGGAAACTTTATAAAGTCAGGTGGTTCAGCCATTATTGACAGGCAGATTATTGTAGGAGGTATTGCAGGTACAAATCTAGGATTAGCAGCAACACTTTATAACAATCAAAATTATGGTGAAATTGGTGCTGATGTCCGTGC
>JBAXZI010000134.1:0-2731 GCA_041670385.1 Clostridia bacterium
CATGGGGAAGAAATAACGATGGACAATTAGGTAATTATACAACTACAAATAAAATTTATCCTTCAGCAATTTCAGTTTCAGGTACTGTTTTTACTAGTATTGCTACTTGTAATTATAGTTCAATGGCAATAAGTAACACAGGCGAGATATATACTTGGGGTAATAATAAATACGGACAACTTGGCGATGGATCAACAAGTAGTGTATGTAATCCTATAAAAAGAAATTTAACAGGTGTAAAATTTACTAAAGCAACAGGTGGTTTGTATAGTATAACAGCATTAAATGAAGATGGTGAATATTTTTATTGGGGACAAAATAGTAATGGACAATATGGAAATGGTTCGTCATTAGTATTAGAACCAAAGCCGATTGAAACTTCTGTAGAATATGTTAAAGTTTTGTCGGGATTGGATTATACTATTGCTCTGTCTACTGAAGGATATATTTATACTTGGGGTTCTAATTATTATGGACAGCTTGGAGATGGTACAACAACTAACAGAACAGAACCTTATAGAATAACATCTGGTAGGTTTATAGATATATCAGCTGGTTATTATTCTTCTGCAGCGATTAATGCAGATGGAGATATTTATACTTGGGGAAGAAATAATAGCGGACAGCTAGGTAATGGAACTTTAAATAATAAATCTATTCCTACAAAAGTAAATGGAAGTATAAAATTTCAAAAAGTTTCATGTGGTGAACAACATACATTAGCTTTATCCTATGAAGGTGATATTTATTCTTGGGGAAGAAATGATGAAGGTCAGCTAGGTAATAATTCATTAAGTATGGAAAAATCACCTATAAAAATAACAGTGACAGATAAAGTCTTTGATCAAGTTTCGGCAGGTCAAAACTTTTCAATGGCTTTATCTAAAGATGGATATGTTTATTGTTGGGGCGATAATTCTTATGGACAGATAGGAAATGATTCTACAACTAATCAAAAAACTCCATTACTTGTAAGTTCTTTAATTGAAAAAGTTGCACAAATTAGTGCTGGTAGTTTACATTCAGTTATATTGACAAAATATGGTGATATATATACATGGGGATGTAATTCATCGGGACAACTTGGTAATGGCACAAATATTCTTTCTTTAAAACCTATTAAATTAAATATTAGTGGTATTAATTTTGTTAAACTTTCATGTTCAAGTTTCGAAAGTGTAGCTGCAATAACTTCTAAAAGTCAGCTATATGTTTGGGGTTTAAATGATTATGGTCAGCTCGGTGATGGTACAAAAACAAATAAAGATATTCCTACTTTGTTAACAATTGAAGGCGAAACTTTTAATAATATATCAATGGGATTTTATCATACAACTGTAGTAAGTAATAATAATAATTCTTATAGTTGGGGCAATAATCAGTTTGGTGCTTTAGGATATGCGGATAGTATAAATTATACTATACCCAATTATGTTGAGACATTTTTAGTAACAAAGGTTACTTATGATTATGCTACAAACAAAAGTGATACAGACTCAATTGTAAATAATCAAATTAGTGCGAATTATATTGATGTATCAGTTACTGATGATACATATACTAAATTTCTTGGTTGGAATATAGATAGTACAGCAACAACAGCATTAGAATCATTGAAAATAATAAAAGATTTAGATGAATTAACATTATATGCAATTTACGATGATTGTTTGGTAACATTCCCAGAAATTAATTATGTATCATTTGAACTTGTGGATGGATATACAAATCCTACAGCTTTTAATTCAAGCATAAAATTTAAAGCAATAATAGATTCTCGTTGTTCGGGAACTGTATCTTTAAAAAAAGAAAATGAATTATTAATTGCAATAAATAATGTTTATACAATAGATAATATTACTGATGATATAATAATAATGAATAATGGTACAACTACAACAGTCAAAACTTATTCAATCAATTATGTAAATGCGGGAATAAATAATGAAAATCCTATTAATTATAATATAGAGGATGCTAATATTATTCTTAAAAACCCAAGTAGAATTGGATACACCTTTATAAAATGGACAGAAGGCGAAATTATAAATACAACAGTAGGTGGAAACGTTACAAGGACAGCTGAATGGTCATTAAATTATGCAAATTTTGACAGTGTAAATGGTTATACTGGAACTTATGATAAGAATGCTCATCAAATATCTGTACAAGCATCTCACGCTTTAAGCTTAAATTATGAATTAGCTTATCAGTGGTATAAATACGAAAATAAAATAAGTGGAGCAATAAATGCAACATATAATGTAACAAGTGTAACAGAAAGCGGAAATTATTTTTGTAAAGTTACAATAACAGATGGTACACAAGTAAAGTCTATAACTAGTAATGCGATAGTAGTTTCTTTAGATAAAGCGAATCCAATAATAACAGTTGACCAGAACCCAATAATAATAGTATATGGCGAAACAGTCATAACACCTGAAGCTACAAGTAATTTAGGCGTAGTAAATGTTGAAAAGCCAGAAATGGTTAATGTTGGAGAATATACAATTACATATACAGTAGAAGGTATTGAAGATTATAACACAGATATAAAAACTGTAAAAGTTATAATAAGAAAGAAAGCTATAACAGTAATAGCGGACAGTAAAACAATAATAAAAGGTGAAACGGATGTTGCGTTAACTTATAAATTAAATGATAGTATTTTAGTAGGTTCAGATGTATTTAGTGGAGAGTTAACAAGAGCAAGCGGCATTATTGCAGGTGA
>JBAXZI010000135.1:0-2625 GCA_041670385.1 Clostridia bacterium
CACATTTAGAGGGGTGGGTCTGTATGACGTCTGTATGACGAGTGTATGATTGGTATGTTTTTTAATAAAAATGCACTATTCTATGGTAACGAAAGATAATATGTAATTTTCATTCATTGCTAATGAAAGATATTATGCAATGGTAATGGCAAATATTAGTAAATGCTAATGTTAAATAAACGTAATAATTATTAACGTAAAGGATTAAGTAGTATCTTTGCACTTTATTAATACAAACAAATAAAATGGAAGATATAACACTTTTACAAGGAGATAATTTGGAACTAATGAAAACCATTGAAAGTGATACAATAGACTTAATTTATTGTGATATACTTTATGGAACTGGTAGAAAGTTTGCAGACTACCAAGATTTAAAACCTATTAGAAGTGAGATAGAGTCGCATTATCTTCCACGAATAAAAGAAATGCACCGAGTATTGAAACCAACTGGGAGTATTTATCTTCAAATGAATACTAAAATAAACCATTGGATAAGGTGTATAATGGATGATATTTTTGGGTATGATAGGTTTTTAAATGAAATAATTTGGTATTACAACTCAATGTCAAATACAAAAAATAGATACCCGAAAAAACATGATTGTATTTTATTTTATAGCAAAACAACGTACTATAAATTCAATCACGAACATAAAGCATTAAGAAAAGAATATGCCTCAAATACGATAAGTAGAAGTAAAACAAAAGCAGGATTCAATAATGATAAGGCAGATTATTTGAACGGTAATACTTATTTAGTTCAGGACGTATGGACTGATATTAATTTTCTAAAAAATGGGGTTGAATATAATACCCAAAAGCCAAAAAAATTAATTGAGCGAATAGTAAATGCAAGTTCAAACGCAGGCGATTTAGTAGCAGACTTTTATATGGGTAGTGGCACGACTGCCGAAGTATGCAAAGATTTAAACCGAAAATTTATCGGATGTGATATTAATCCAAAAGCAGTAGAGCTTTCAAAAGTACGATGTGGTGTTTTTATTAACAATTTAGTTTAGAAATATGAAGAAATACAAAATAATTTATGCAGACCCTGCTTGGAAATACAACGACAAGCAAAATACACCTAAACTTGGTGGTGCTGTAAAACACTATCAAACAATGACAATAAAAGAACTTTGCAACTTACCTGTAAAGTGCCTTACAGAAGATAACGCTGTTTTATTTATTTGGACTACAAGCCCTTTACTTGAAGAAACATTTGCTGTTATAAAAGCGTGGGGCTTCAAATATAAAAGCAGTTTTGTTTGGGATAAAATAAAGCACAATATGGGGCATTATAACTCTGTAAGACACGAACTTCTATTGATATGCACAAAAGGAAGTTGCACACCCGAAATAAAGAAATTGTTTGATAGTGTTGTTTCAATTGAACGCACCGAACATTCAAAAAAACCAAAGTATTTTGCGGACTTAATAGATACGATATATCCATCAGGGAACAGAATAGAATTATTTGCAAGGGACGTAAAACAAGGTTGGGACGTTATGGGTTTTGACGTAGATGGTAAATCAATTCAAGAATCTATAAAATTAATTGCACAATAAAAAATTTATTTATATATTTGCAAAAAAAAATAGAGATTAAATTATGAGGAAGTGTAAAAAATGTAATCAAGAAAAATCTTTGACTGAATTTATTAAAAATAAAAAGTCAAAAGATGGGTATGCAAATACTTGTAAGTGTTGTCAAAATGAATATTCCAAGCAATGGAAGCGAATTAATTCAGTTGAATTATCTAAAAAACGAAGGATTAGGTATTCAGAAACAAAAGGCATAGAAGTTAAAGAAAGGGAATTGAAACGCAAATTATTACACCCATTAAGGGTTCGATGTCAATTATTAAGGCGTGGAATGATAGATAGAGCCAAAATAAAAAACATTGAATTTGATACTACTTATTTTACAGTAGATTATTTGATTGACCGATTAACACAAAACAGCAAATGTCAATGTTGTGGGAAAGAATTAGATATTTCTTATAAAGCAAACAGAAAATTTAATGACAATTCTCCTTCTATGGATAGAGTTAATCCAAAATTGGGTTATATAAAGTCAAATGTAGCTATATTATGTTGGAGATGTAATAAATCAAAACAAGATTCTACATCTGAAGAATTAAGAATAATAGCTAAATTTATGGATGTTTGGGGAAATGAAGTTGTTAGCGATGTCGTTCTTTAAAATGGCACATAACACCGATATATCTATACCCCACTTGTACATATATCCTAAAATTCAAATATATATGCAACTAAAATTTTTTTATTGCCCGACCTACGACAATCTTGGGATAATACGCACAAAAATAGATTAAAGAAATAGAAATTATGGAATTAAAAGATTTAGAATTTATAACTAATGAATATCAAGAGGAAGAAGCTTTTATTAAAGTAACCGATGATATAGAATTGCAAATAACCAGAGAGCAAGATTTAGATGTTTATAAATACGATTGTATCTTATGGAATAATAGCTGTGCAAGAAGCATTAGTTTAGGTTATGATATAGGTGGAGATGAAGTAGAAAATATCATTATATTATTTACACACTAAACATAATTAATTATAAATAAGTTGCAGTATAAAAAATTAGTTGTA
>JBAXZI010000136.1:0-2616 GCA_041670385.1 Clostridia bacterium
ATGATATTATCCTATTTACAAGGATTTATTATGGCAACAATAACTCAAAAAATAACCTACAAAATGCGTGCGGATATTTCTACTAAAATAAATAGATTACCTCTTAAATATTTTGATAGCACGAGTTATGGTAATGTATTATCTCGTGTAACAAACGATGTGGACACAATAGGTACAACAATGAATTCGAGCCTTGTGAATTTAATAGGTGCAATTACATTGTTTTTTGGTTCACTAATAATGATGTTTGTTACTAACTGGATATTAGCTTTTGCCGCAATTGGGGCGACTGTAATAGGTTTTTCACTAATGATGGTAATAATAAAAAATTCTCAAAAACATTTTAGTCAACAGCAAAAACAATTAGGAATTATAAACGGGCATATAGAAGAAATTTATGCAGGACATAATATTGTTAAGGCATATAACGGAGAAAAAGAAGCAAGAATTATATTTTCAAAAACAAACACCTTATTATATAAAAGTGCGTGGAAATCACAATTTATGTCTGGACTTATGATGCCAATTATGGGCTTTATAGGTAATTTAGGATTTGTAGCAGTATGTGTTGTCGGCGGAGTACTTGCTTTTAATGGCAATATAAGTTTTGGCGTAATAGTAGCATTCATGGTATATATAAGATTGTTTTCACAACCTCTAAATCAAATTGCTCAAGCAGCTACCAATTTACAATCAACAGCAGCCGCAAGCGAAAGAGTGTTTGATTTTATTGGAGAAGAGGAAATGTCAGATGAAAGCGACAAAAAATATTTAATGGATGCAAATAATGTAAAAGGAAATGTAGAATTTAAGAATGTTACATTTGGTTACAATAAAGATAAAATAATAATTCATAATTTCTCGGCTTTAGCTGAAGCAGGTCACAAAATTGCTATAGTAGGACCTACTGGTGCGGGCAAAACGACAATGGTTAATTTGCTTATGCGTTTTTATGAGGTGGATAGCGGAGAAATCATAATTGACGGTATACCAATCAATGAAATGACAAGACAAAATATCCACGATATGTTTTGTATGGTATTGCAAGATACTTGGTTGTTTGAAGGCACAATTAAAGAAAATATTATTTATAGTAAACAAAATATTAGTGACCAGCAAGTAGTGGATGCGTGTAAAGCTGTAGGAATCCATCATTTTATTCTTACTCTTCCTAATGGGTATGATACGGTATTAAATGATAATGCAAATCTTTCAGCAGGGCAAAAACAGTTAATTACTATAGCTCGTGCAATGATAGAAAATGCACCTATGCTTATTTTAGATGAGGCAACAAGTTCAGTAGATACGCGTACAGAAGTATTAATTCAAGAAGCAATGGATAAATTGACTGTGGGAAGAACATCATTTATTATTGCGCATAGATTATCGACTATTAAGAATGCGGATTTGATTCTTGTAATGAAAGATGGTGACATTGTCGAAAGTGGTAATCATAATAATCTAATAGAAAAGAATGGTTTTTACGCCGATATTTATAATAGTCAGTTTGAAACCGTAGAATAAATTTTTGTAAAACTATTAATGCACAAAAACACTGATTAAAAAAAAATTAATCGGTGTTTTTTCTATTTATATATAAAGTTTTTTTATTATATATAAAAATAAAGAATAATACTTTTTATAATATATGTTTTAGAATTAATTTGATAATAGTGTAACATTTATATAAATAAATAGCAAAAATAATCATAATTAGACATAAAATTACAGATTAATTTAACAAATGTATTATAAAATAATAGATATAATATATTTTTCAGTAAAAATTTGATTGCAAAAGGGGGATAAAATGATAAAAAAAATAGTTGTTATAATTATGTCAATATTATTAATCCTTCCTATATTGGCTTCTTGCGGGAATAAAGAAAACACTGAAACTACAGATTTTAATACAATTGATATAAGCAGCGTATATGAAAAATATAGTAGTAAAATTGATTCTAATGATAATCTTTTAGTTTATTTACCTGTAGTTACAAATAAAAAAATTACTAGTGTAGATATAGGCAATTATATCATCAATACATATAAGAAAGACCCTTTGGATACAAAAAGTAAGTTAAGTATAGAACTTAAAATTGATGAGAATCAAGACGAATTAAATAGTGAATATAAAGATTATTATATTTCATTTGTCAAATTAAAAATAGAATTTGAGAATGTCGATGATTTCGATAATTTTAGAAGAATAGAATTTGAGGAAACTGAATTATTTGTTAATAATGAAGTTGAACAAATCAAAATAGATTACAATTATCAGTATTTAGAAATTGATATTGTTAATTTAGATCCATTAATGATAGATTGGAATATGAGAAACATTTTGAAAAAAAGTAAAATACAAAGAATAATTGATAGTATGTAAATGAAATTATAACTTAATAATAAAACAAAAATCGCATTACAATAAATGCGATTTTTTTATTTTGAAAAGATAAATAAATTATAATCTGATATATACTCATAATTTTAAAGCTTATAACATATTATTTGCTATCAAATATTAAGTATGTTATAGTTAAATATTAAGAATTAGTTCGAAATAAGCATACTAGAAAAAGATAGGAGACAAAATGAGTGATAAATATAATAAAA
>JBAXZI010000137.1:0-2605 GCA_041670385.1 Clostridia bacterium
TATTGTATATGATGGTAATGATGTAAGGATTAAAGTTGCTGATTAAATGTATGAATTAATAGGTAAAAGGTTAGTTTGTAATGTGAGTGATGGTAATGGTGGATTTGTCGGGATGGTTGAGTTAGAAATTACGGCTGGATGGTAGGAGGTGGTGGATATTGATAGATAAGAGTAAAAACAGAATTGAGTTATACCCACTTGGTCGAGACAAAGATATTATCTATAAGGCTTTATCATCCAACCAAGATTTAGTGAATTTGGTATTAGGTGAAAATAACACAACTGGTAAATTCAAAGATCACTTTTTTAATACTTTATTTGTGGATACGGAAACTCTTGAAGCAGACACATATATAACAATGGATACTGAAGTGATTAATGCTGATAATATACATACTAAATGTATAGCAATTACCATTGATACATTTACTGCTTTATCAATGATACCACTAACGTTGTCGGAACAAGGTAAATACTATTCAATGAATCTATTCGGTAATCGAATTGATGTTCTTATAGATATGATAAAACGTATAGTTTCAGATTTAGATATAGGTATTGGTCAAATTACTTTAGCACCTAGAAATCCAGTTAGAATAATACAGCCGACAAGTAAACATTATGGTAAAAGGCTCACGTTGCATGTCTATGACTTTTAAGGTGGTGATAGGTTGAAATTAGAAGAATTTGAATTACTATGTGATGAACCGATTTATATTGAAGGTGTAGGAAATATAAAAATTCCAACATTGAGGGATATAAGAAAAATTGGTTATAAAACATATGAAATGTTCTGTATATATCTGTCAGTTGATTTACATAAGTACATAGACATTACTGGATTAAGAGAACAATATGATAAATTAAGTGATGATGGTAAAAAAGTAAATACTTTATATAACCTAATAATCAACAATAAAGAATTTGCCCAAATATATTATTTAATATTTTCTTTTTTTATATCTGAAAACATAACATTTAATGAAGATACTGCGTCATTTGAGTTTTATAAAACTGATATCATTAAAGAAAAAGTAAATGAAACTATAAAAAGTACCGAAAGTAAGGCTGGTAGATTTTTTAGATTATTATTTAAAAAAATAGATTTTTTGAATCTATTTAATCATAAATCAGACACTATCGAAATTGAGAAAATACACAGTAAAGAAAATACTATTATGATTGGTGTTATAAACAATGACAATTTCGATTTGGTTAGGGATTATTTATTACAGATTAATCGCATAAAGATAAATGAAACCGATGATAAGCCTGTAAAATACAAAAATGAAATGGCTAGAAAGCTTGCTGAACGAATGGCAAAAGCTGAAAAGTCAAAGCAAGAAAAAGATAATATGGATTTTGGTAAAATGGTTTCAAAATACTGTGCTGATAATAAAAATGGTATTAATATATCGAATGTATGGGATATAACAATCTATCAGTTTTACGATCAATTCGTGCAACACAATCATATCAGACAGTCTGATATTCAAGATATGGTTTATGCTAATACTGTGAGTTTTTCAGATTTAAAAGCTTATGACTCTCAGTTATGGCTTAAATAATATAAATATAAAACTATGAGTTACCACCTTGAAATAGGTGGATTTTATTTTAAAGGAGGAAATATATATGCCGAATATCAACAAAGCCAATAGGCAAGTATGCGACGTGGATATAAGGGTGCTAAAAACTAAAGCTCCTTATTTGTTTTTTGAAGATGCTAACGTAACTACAGTTGGATTTTCTTCTACTGATACATATGCTATGGCAAGAGGTTCAAGAGCGATCGCATTTTCAAATCCAATTGAGGATGCTACTATGACAATTGAAGCACAGGTAAAACCTTTTAAACTTTTGGCGTTAATTTCAGATGGCACGATTGAAACTTCTGCTATATTAGCTAAGAAAAGCACTATTACTTGCGATACAGAAGGCACGTTAACTTTACCAACAGGTGTTCAAGCTGGTAGTGTATTTGTTTATGCCAAAGGTGATTATGCAGGAGAAGCAATTGAAGGAACTGTGGCAGGTACTACATTTACGGCAACAACACCAGCCGATGTTGTTATGGGAGAAGATTACGAAGTTGGATATTTAGTTACAGTTTCTTCTGGTGTTCAAAAGATTGCTATTAATGACAAAAAGAACCCACAGGATTATTTCGTAACTTATAATACCGTAGAAAAAGATGAAGATGGAGTTATAACACCATACATAATTACTGGATACAAGTGCAAACCTGTAAAGGCTGCTACATTGTCATATTCCAGTACAGGAGATTCTGCAAGTTTGACAATTACTTTTAATTGCTTAAAAGATAAAGACGGAAATCTATTAGATATGGTTGAATACACAGAACCTGAAACTGAAGCTTAATATTTAAAATAAATTAAGAAGCGGTTGAAATATACCGCTTCTATTTATTATGAGGTGAAAATTTGATTAAAAAATGTAAAGTTATAATGTGGAATGAATGTAATATGGTAGTTGAATTTGATGGTGAAAAAATTCAAATTCCTAGTGTTAAGACAAAAGAAAAATATGTATATGTTAAGTTTGATAATAATAGGTATTCGTTAGTTAATGAAGATGATTATAA
>JBAXZI010000138.1:0-2590 GCA_041670385.1 Clostridia bacterium
TATGGTCGCGTTCTAAATCTTCCCAATCTTCAAACCCTAAGATTTCCGCGATTTGGTCATTATCAAACCAAAAGAAGTCATTGATTGTAGTTTCGTCCATACCGTTTGGATATACTTCTTCTAAATAGTTTTCAATTTCATTTAGTTCATCATAAGACAAAGTATTTGCTGTATCAACTGCACCGCTCCAAAACTCAAAATCATTAAGAGACATTTCTTTTGTTACAATCATAGTATTTTACCTCCAACAAAATTTAAAAGTCAAAATATATCTTGTTATTATATTACCACATGTCCACACAAAAAGCAATAGTAAAATAAAAAAAACATGGGGTTTAATCCATGTTTTTTTATTTTGTTTAATTGATTTTAAAAAGTAATTTTTCGAAGTTTTCAACAGATTGCTGTAATTTTGAACTATAATTATTCAAATAATCAATAATGATAGTTTTAGCTATTTTTTTTGCTTCATCGCTCGTATTACACGAAAAAACTTTATCTAAGATAATAAAAGCACCAGCAACGTTTAAAACCCATTCCGACGTATTAATATCATGTCGTACAATTTCAATTAGAATCAAAGATGAATTTGTTTTATAAGAATTATTTTTTATTTCAAAACAATCAAAAAACTTTGGTTCTATCACTGCAAAATAACATTCTCCGTTTTCTGATATTTGTTCTTCATACATAAATGTTGTATTGACTTTTGAAAAACCAACGGCAACGTTACACTCTTTGCGATTTAAAATGCTGTGTGCGTCTGCTATTTCTTTTATTTTTTGTGCGCTTAACATCATAAGGCAATACCTTCCCTTTATAAGTTTTTTTATTTTATATTTAAGTTATTTAATCTGGTTTTCATATCTTTTAGCGTGTTTTCTAATTGTTTTATGTCTTTATATGTGGGTGATTCTACCAAAGTTATTACGGCAATAATTAAAGATAAGACAGATATAAGAAACAAAATTCCAATACAAATTATAGAAATACTTTCCATCTCAAATACCTCCGTTTTTAATAATCTTCATTTTGATTTTTCCAACATACTTTTTTGCTATAACAATTTTTAAATACTTCATCAGAATCACATTCTGTAATTTTAAGAGTAGCAAAATTATTATAGCTATCCGCTCCAAAAATATGACCACAAAGAGGGCATTCAAATTGTGCTGATTTAATATCCTCACTAGTTTTAAGATTGTTTTCTGTAATTTCTTTTCCATTAAACCACTTACTACAACTATCACACTGGACAGAAATGTATTTAATAACTGGATTTTCAAAGTCTACTTTTACATTCATTGTTTAATACCACCTTTAATTATATTCTACAATGTAGAGTTTGTTATTGTCTGTTGTTAATTCATTGGTTTCTTGAATTTGTACAATGTCATAATAATTTGCAATCATATCTTTAATTTGTGTTAATGTTTTAATTACAACTTTTGAGTTAATTTCCATTGTTTTAAAATACATATTAATACAGCTCCTTTTTGTTTTTCATTTTAATTTTTAATTGCGTCTAAAACTTCTTTTGTAATCTTTTCTACTTTTCGTCTGTCATATTTTAATACCCCATTTCATCAATTTCTTTTTGGAGTTTAAAAAGTTCTTTTTTGTATGTGTGAGTAATAAGTTCTGGTGTGGTATCTGGAATAGAACTTCCACTTTCATCATGACACAAATAAACCCCAGCATATGAGGTTTTTTCATACCACCAGTCTCCACATTGAAAAGACGGGCCTTTATATATTTTATCATCGCTGTATTGACCTTCTGTAAATAATGCAAGGAGTTCAGATTCGCACTTATATTGCTCGAAAGCATATGCCGCCTTTGACAAACATTCAGGTGTTTCATCATCAATGTCATACCATTCAGAATGCCATTCTGTATAATTTACATATTTACCTTTTACAAAAATTTTTACGGCGAAATAATCTGTATTAATAGATTCAACAATGATGGCTTCTTTCCCATTGAAGTCAAATAAAACCATTCCGGGTTTAAGCGTAAATCCATTATGGACATCATACAATTTTGTGGCAATATTAAGCATTTTTTAAACCACCTTTAAAATATTTTTTATTAATATTATAATACGCTATTTGCAAACTATTGTCAACATATATTTCAAATTAAATAGTTACATAAAAGTTACAAAAATTTGCCCAAATGCGTTTAGTATATATATAATATATATTATAGATAACGTTTGGTCAAAATTTTGTTACACTTTTGTAACTATATGCTAAAAAATGGCGGTGTTAAGCCATTTATTTTTTGATAAAATTGATATTACAAATTTTAAACGTAATAAATTTTAATTGAATTTTTAATGGAATTAATGAAAATTGGAGTATATATAATTATATATATTATTATATAATATATTAATATATTTATTATTATTAACTATAATATATATAACATTTCCGTGCCGGAAATGCAAACATCTAATAGGTTCACTACGTTCACCAATTAGATGTTTATAACCATAAAACTAATTAATATGTTGTTCACTGCGTTCACAAATATTAATTAGTTTTATGGGGCTTTAAGCATATAATAAATATATAATATTAAA
>JBAXZI010000139.1:0-2588 GCA_041670385.1 Clostridia bacterium
TCTTATAATCTAATTTAACATAAAAACCCTCAAAGCATCCTTAAATCTACTTTGAGGGTAAACACATAATCTCGAAAGATTATAAAGCTATTATATGTACTTTCGAGCAAAAAGACAATGGAGAATACTAGGAGGTAGATATGGGAGAGGAAAGAACGGATTTAGTATTGGAACAACATGGAAAGGAAATTGATACCATAAAGGTTGATATAAAAGACATAAAAGCGAATGTTATAAAAATAGAAAAGACGGATATACGAATAGAAATTAATGTTCAATCTATTCTAGACACCTATAAAATTATTAGAAATTCAACAATAGGGTTTATAGTTTTGAACGTTTTAACAATGATTTGGACTTTACGCAAAAATTAAGGGAGGTTTTTATTATGAAAATATCAGATAGGGGTGGACATAACAGGCAAGTACCAGGAGCGGCTAAGTATGTAGATGAAATCACAGAGGATAGAAAAATTAATGCAGCTGCAATCAAATATCAAAAATTAAATGGTGATACTGCAATTGATGTAACACCAGGTAATTGTTCAAGACCAGTAGATTTAGCATATGGAGTTAATAAATCTAATAATGCAAAGGTTGATTTAATGGTATCTAATCATGTAAATGCAGGAGGTGGGCATGGTGTTGAGGTTATATACTTCCCTGGGAGCGCAAAAGGGAAACTATATGCTGAAAGAGTATGTGCTGCAATAGTTAAATTAGGGTTTACTAACAGAGGTGCAAAAGCAGATACAAGAGGGTTATATGAATTGAAAAATACTAAAATGGCTTGTATTATAGTAGAACCTTTTTTCGTTGATTCCGTTTCAGATGTAGCGTTATATCATAAAGTAGGAGCTGATGCCATTGGAAAGGCCATTGCAGAGGGTATAGCAGGACATTCTATCAATGTAAAAGCACCAGTAGTAGCAAAGCCAGTAGTTAAGCCCATAGTAGCACCAACAGGACAATTATATAAAGTCCAAGCCGGAGCATATAAAACTAAAGCCGAAGCAGATAAAGCGGTAGCAGAGTTAAAGAAAAAAGGTGTCGACAGTTTCACAAAATTAGTTTAATAGGAGGAATGTAAAATGTCAGAAATAAAAACAGTAGAAGTTGTAGTAAATAAAAAGTGGTATGTGAGCAAAACTATATATGTAAATGCTATTATGTTAGCGGGAGTTATGGCTCAACAAATTGCAGGTAAAGATATAATTACACCAGAGCTGCAAGTAGTTATATTATCTGTTATAAATCTATTTTTAAGATCAGTTACAAAAGAAAATATAATATGGTAATTTAATTTAGAGGTGATGAGGGAGAAATCCTTTATTACCTCTTTTTTTATTTTTTGCACAAATATTAGGAACATTCTACGCAAACTCACATACAATATTAGTATAGGAAGACGAAAAGGAGTTGTAAAATATGAGTAGGATAACAGTAAGCTTTAAAAATACCTCTCGAGATATGAAGTTATTTACAGAAGTAAAAAATATGGAAGAACAATCAGATTTTATTAAAGATGCAATTGAATATTATTTAAAATATTTAGAAAAAAATAAGGCATAAATTAAATTACACCTTAAAACAATCCCTTATATAAACAATAAGCAGCCGCGCACCATGAAGCAATCTCACCTATACCTAATAGCAAAATCATATCTAATCACCTCTTTAATTTAAAGTATAACCATATTCAATATTAATATACAAGGAGCATATTAAAATGGCAGAGTTTGCAATGATGCAAAAATTATTATGGTTAGCAATGTGTATACCATTAGTTGATTTAGCTTTATTATTCAGAAAAAACAGGCAGAAATTAGCAACGTCAAGGCTAGGTAGTAAGAAGGACCTAGGTAAGCTTTTAGGTAACGATGGACTAATTGTATCAAAGAACTTTCAACTTAGCTTTAAGAAGACACTAGAGGGCATTTGCATCATTGCACCCACAGGAGAAGGGAAGACTACATCAATTTTTCTACCTAATCTTTTAAGCAATGATTTACCTAAAGGAAGTAAAATTGTAGCTGATCCAAAAGGAGAACTATTTGAATTAACTAGTGAGTACCAAAGAAGTATTGGAATTGAACCGATTTTATTCGAGCCACTTGGGAATCACGCACATTATAACCTATTAGAACACTGTAAAAGCTTCACAGAGGTAAGGGAACTTGCAACTAACCTATTACAAAATGGAGAGTTAAGTATTCAACTAGCGAGTGGCAGAAGCGGAGGAAGCAGCGAATGGATTAACATGGCGATACCTTTATTTACTGCAATGCTATTAATATGTAAAACAATCCCAGGATCAGTTAAAAGGTTAATCAGTACACCTAGTTTAGAACTTCCACATATGTTTGAACATTGTGGAAACCCTGATGCACTCGAACAGTTTAATATATTTATGACTAGTGCAGGAAGTCCAAAGACGTTAAGTAGTATAGTAAGCACATTATTATCATCATTGCAGCTATTCACAGACCATGACTTGATAAAATCCACCTCTAAAAGCGATTTTTCCCCAACGGATTTAAGAGAAAGACCAATTTGTCTGTATATAAAATATGATGAAGCAAAATCAAA
>JBAXZI010000140.1:0-2567 GCA_041670385.1 Clostridia bacterium
CAATAGAGAAAATAGCAGCTGATATAAATATTGAAAAAGCAGATTATGACCTAACAGGAATTAGCTTTGAAAATAACACATCAGTATATGATGGAACAGAAAAAGTAGTAGCAGTAACTGGTATATTACCAAGTGGAGTAAGCGTAGCTTATGTAAACAATGGTAGAACCGCTTACGGTACTCAAGATGTATTCGCATACTTAACAGGTGATGAGAATCATAACGCAATTGCTAAGAAAGTTGCTACATTGAAGATTACTAAAGCTACATTGACAGCAAGCTATATAAGTGAAACTATTATGTATGGTGCTACACCAAAATTATTAGTTGAAATAAAAGGATTTGTAAACAATGAAGATGTAAGTGTAATGACTAGTAGACCAGTAGTAACTAACTCAAATACAAATGTCGGTGAGTATGTACTTACACCAGCAGGCGGAGTAGCAAATTCTAATTATTCAATTAGTTATGTAAGCGGAAAATTAGTAATTAAGCAAAATGAAGTCATTAACCATTCTGAAGGTTTGGTATTTAATTATACTACAAATTCTTATATGGTAACTAGAGGAACATTCAATGGTGCTATTTTGGAAATTCCTTCAGAATATAACGGATATCCAATAACACAAATAGGTGGAAGTGCTTTTTATAATTGTGATTTTATCACAAGTGTAATTATCCCTGATAGTGTAATAAACATTGAGCCTACTGCATTTAGTGATTGTGATAACCTAACGAGTATAGTAATAGGTAGTGGTATTCAAAAAATAAGCA
Organism: Clostridia bacterium; assembly: GCA_041670385.1. Taxonomy (GTDB): domain Bacteria; phylum Bacillota; class Clostridia; order Christensenellales; family DTU072; genus CAG-1782. Next base: position 775 of record JBAXZI010000140.1, read on the forward strand.
GATATGCATTCAGTTCTTGTGACAATTTGCAAAGCCTTACATTACCTAATAACAAAATAAATATAGAATATGGAGCATTTGAAGGTTGCAACAAATTATCAACAATTACGGTAAGTAATAATGGTACATATGAGACACAAACAATTACTGCATCAAGTGAAGGATATATAATTGATGGCTTGTATGCAAAAAAAAATATGATAAGCAAAAATGATTATACATATTCTGAAAAAATAACAATAAATAAATTAAAATTGTATACAGAATGGGTAATGGCTTAATAAAAAATACGAAAATGTTTGTAAATAAAATAAATAAAGCGAATCTAATTAATTAGATTCGCTTTTTTATATTAGCACTTAAAAATATATAATTAAAAAAAATAATAAATCGAACAATTTTGTTCGATTTTTTTGTTATGAAATAAAATTTTCATTATATAGAATCACAAAAAAAACAATATTCGCATAAAATGTTTTTGTAGAGATAAATTTTTAAATTTCTATAATAAAAAAACGAGGTTTTAATTATGTGTATAAAATATATAAGTGAATATAGGTACAGAAGGTTATGCTATTGTCAAAAATGTAATCCTTGTATTTTATGGATAATTATGCCTTAGGAGGATATGAAAAATGGCAAGTGCTATTAGTTATGAGTATTATTCAGCGCAATTAGGTGCGAATAATGGACTAGCAACATTAGATGGAACTGGGAAAATACCAGCAACACAAATTCCGGATATTGCGGAAAACAATTTCAAAGGGTCTTTTGCAGATGAAGCTGCGTTAGTTGCTGCTTACGCAACTGCCGTATTAGGTGATTATGCATACAATAATGATACCAGTTCTTATTGGTATTGGAATGCAGCATTAGCTACTCCTGCCTGGGTAGACCAAGAAATTTCGGCAACTGCATATACAGCCTTATCTACTGCAGAAAAAGCTGCTGTGCCTTATATCATAGTGTCGTAATGAGTAGTTCTGTAAGCTATGAGCTATATAATACTAAAATGACAACTGGCGGAAGCTGGTTTACACCTGAAGGTGGCTCATACGAAACATTTATAAACAAGACGGGTGCAAATAGTATTAAAGGAACTATTGTTGTAGCTTCTACAACGACTGATAATGCAGTAGGGATAGCGCCAGCAGAAACGAAAATGCCGATAGGTGTAATTTATGAAAATGGTATAGCAGATGGTAGTTCGGTAAAAGTAGTGACTTATGGCAAAGCAGATGTGTTATTAAAAAATGGGCAAGCAGCAACTAACGGATATTGGTGCGCAGTAAGTGATGTAAATGGAAGAATGTATCAAGAAAGTGAACCAAATACAGTGGAGCACTATCGTGAAATAGGGCATAGTTTAGAAAGCAAAAGTAGTGGTACTGATGTACTTGCACGAGTGCAATTGCATTTTAATTAACCAAAAACAATTATAAAAGAAATCGGACAATTGTCCGATTTTTTATTATTATTTATGAGTTGCTATTTTATTTGTTGTATACAAGATAGGTAATTAATCTTATATATAATAATAAATAAATGCTTGTTGTATACAAGAACTCTTTTATTTTAGTAAAAAAGTATTGACAAAATTTTTGCATATAGTATAATTAATTATATGAATAAGAATGAAATATACGAAGAATTATTAAATGATATAATTTGTTTGAAAATAAAACCAAACGAATTTTTGAAAGAAGTGGAATTGAGTAATCAATACCAAATTTCTCGTACGCCTTTAAGAGAAATAATAAAGAAGTTATCTTGGCAAGGTTATGTAGAGGTTA